>JALYXV010000014.1 GCA_030947025.1 Actinomycetota bacterium
TCACGACCATGTCGCCGACGCGCGTGGTGCCGGGTGAGGCAATGCCGAGATCGTCGAGGACCTGGACGCCGCGGGGGCCGATCAGGTCGCCGCACGCCTTGTCCCTCGGGAAGGCGGCCTTGTCGACCAGCGCGACGCGGGCGCCGCCCCGGGCGAGGACGAGGGCGGCGATGCTCCCGGCCGGTCCGGAGCCGACGATCACCGTGTCGAATCGTTCGTCACCCATAGCTCCAGCGCCCTCCCAGGAGCGTTCCGGTGGTCGGGGACTACTGTAGGTTGACCCGTCGGAAGCCCAGTCCCGTTGCGTTCAGTGCGGCAATCCAGCGATCCCAACCGTTTCGCGCAGGAGTTGTTCGACGCGTTGCCGGACCGGTATGACCGGCTGGCGGAGTGGCTGTCGTTCGGTCAGAACGGTCGATGGCGGCGGGCGATGGTTGGCCGGATCGTGCCATCGGCGCCGTCGGTGGTACTCGACGTGGCGTCGGGCACCGCTGGGGTGGCGATCCAGTTGGCCCGCCGGTCGCCGGCCACACGCGTGGTCGCGGTCGACCTCACAGTCGAGATGTTGCGGCGCGGCCAGCGCAACGTGGCCGATGCGGGACTGTCCCGTCGCGTTGCGTTGGCCGTGGGACGCGCGGAGCTGCTTCCGTTCCCTGACGACTCGTTCGACGCGCTCACCTTCACCTACTTGTTGCGCTACGTCGCCGACCCCCAGGCCACACTTCGAGAACTGGCCCGCGTTGTAAAACCCGGCGGCGTCGCGGCCAGTCTGGAGTTCCACGTGCCGAACAATCGGTTTTGGGCGCTGTGGTGGTGGCTGTACACGCGCTTCGTGCTTCCCGCCGCGGGCTGGCTCACCGGTGGGCGGGAGTGGTTCGAGGTCGGCCGCTTCCTCGGGCCGAGCATCTCAGCGCACTACCGCCGGTTCCCGTTGGCATGGCACGTCGAGGCGTGGCGCCAGGCGGGATTTGTCGATGTCGGTGTGCGGGTCATGAGTCTCGGCGGCGGCTTGGTCATGTGGGGAACAAGGTCAGGTGGCTGACGCCGAGCACCGGCCGGCCTACTACGCGGCCCGCCCGGGACGATGGCGGGATTGGTGGACGCTCCTGCACCCTCCCTACACGGCGTGGCATCTGTCCTACGTCGTTATAGGCGCGTGTCTCGCACCGAGCGTGAACGCCACACGGCTGGTGGCCACGCTGCTGGCCTTCTTCGCCGCGGTGGGTATCGCCGCCCATGCGCTCGACGAGTTGCACGGACGGCCGCTGCGGACGCAGATACCAAGCTGGGCATTGGTGGCGGCCGCGATCGTCGGCCTGACCGCCGCGGTCGGGCTCGGCGCGGCCGGGGTGGTGCGCGTCGGCGTGGTCCTCGTTCCCTTCATCGTCATCGGGCCGTTGCTGGTCGTGGCGTACAACGCGGAACTCTTTGGCGGGCTTGTTCACACCGACCTTGGGTTCACCTTGGCGTGGGGATCGTTCCCAGTCCTGGTCGGTTACGTGGCCCAAGGCGGCGGACTGGGGCTTGCACCGGTGCTGGCTGCCGGCGCAGCGTGCGCATTGTCGTTGGCTCAGCGCTCCCTGAGCACCCCTGCCCGCATCCTTCGACGCCACGTCAGCGACGTAGAAGGCGTCCTGACCCTCATCGACGGGTCCACCCGGCCGATCGACGAGGCCGCGCTTCTGAAACCACTCGAGAGCGCCCTGCGGGCCATGTCGTGGGGCCTCGTCGCACTGGCAGTTTCCCTGGCGGTCAGCCGCCTCCGCTAACGCGGACCCGGGGTCTCGATCTGGCTCCGGAAGCCGCGGACAGTGGCATCCACCACCCGATCGTGGCCCCACCGAAGCAGCGGGAAGCCCAGCCGGGCTGCGAGCCGCATGGGCCGCTGCATCATCTCGATCGTCCAACTCACCGAGACGACGGTCCCCAAACCCTCGTCCTCCCGGGGCGGCGGCTGCGGTGAGAGCTTCAGGCGGGCGCGGCCTTCGAGGTCGCCGTGGATGGCGGCGTCGATGACCAAGGCCGAACACAGTCCTCCAGCTCGATCCGCAGGCGCATGCGATACGGCAGCGGCGGCGATACAACACCCGTCAAAACCGATCCCGACTGCAGACCATCGCCGACCAGACTGAACTCGCCCAGCCAGCTCCACCAGCGCTGGAACTCATCCGTCCGCCCGATCGCGTCCCACACGACTTCCGGTGGGACCGAGAATCGGAATGTACCGTGATAATCGATCACGGCCGACGACACCAGCGCGAGGCTACCAAGACCGGAAAACTCGAAGAACACCGACGCTTCCAATCCGTACAAGAGATCGTGGCCGAGCATTTCGCACAGGAAGCTCACCTCGCGAATCGGCCACCCATGAGCGACTATCCGACAGACGATGAAGTCGCGCTGAGCCTTTCGAGTGACGAGGGTGGACGTCGGCCCCGACGGCCGGGCAAACGCCGCCCGTCCTGTTGGCGCCGCGCCCGCCCAACAGGTGGGGCACTCCGGCGGACTGAGCAGGAAATAGGCGCCCGTTTGGAGCACACTGATCACCTCCCGGGGGGCGGCGACGAGATACCACGCGCCGAGTTCGTAGGCCACGGCCGGCCCGACGTTGGGGTGGCCTCCAACTCTGTAGGCTCCGCACGTCTTCGAGTTCGGCTGCGACGAATCGGTAGCAGCGGGCGATCCGGCCGCTGGAGGAGCGCTCGTTGAGGGCCTCGCGCCATTCCAACGGGTCTTGCTCCGCACCGACGGCACCGTCACCACTCTCCTTGCCGCCCATATGGACGAGCCGGTCGGCGTCGAGCTACTGGACCACAGACTCGTCACCCTGGACCAACCCGACGCCAGGCTCGAAGTGGGCGCGGGCCGGGAGGTCCTGCACCGTCAGGTGCTCCTCTACGGCAAGTCATCAGGGCTGCGGCTCATCCACGGCCAGTCGCGGCTCGTGCTCGACCGCCTCACCAGAGGCATGCGGGCCGACCTGCTCCGGGGAGACCTGGCGATCGGGCCGATCCTGCGAAAACATCGCGTCGAAACACTTCGCAGTCCCATCGACACCGGCCTCCACCAAGCCAACGCCGAGGTCGCCCGCCACTTCGGACCGACCATGATGTGCTACCGAACCTACGCCATCATCGCAGCGGCCAAACCTCTCATGGTGGTGCACGAGGAGTTCCCCCGGACCAGCTTCGCCGAACAGCCCCGAGCCTCATCGACGGCAACCGACGCTGCGCCGAGCGACCCTCCACGACGCCCACATAAGTGACGACGCCGCCAACGGGCCCACCGTCCGCGGTATGGGCGGATGCCTTCGGGGTCGAAACCCGCCGAGCGACCCTGCCGGCCAATCCCGCCGGCAAACTGAGACAAAGTTGAAGTCAACGGATAATCGCAGCGAACACCTTGGTGCGCTGGTATCGTCTAGCCACCGGTTTATCGCCGTCTACCCCCGCTGGGTCATCGAGCGCTCCTTTTCGCCCTGGCTCTCCGCCGTCTCGGCAAACGCGATCTCGAACACACCATCGAATCCGCCGAGACCTTGATCAAAGTCGCGGCGATCGCCTCCATGCCCGACCGGCCGGCCCCCACACGGGCCACCCGACAAGCCCGAAGCCGAGACCGCTGCTAGGGGACCGTCGAACGGGCTAAATCAAGCCTGGGCGCGACGCCTTGGGATGCGGGTCGCGTCAGCCGGTGACCACCACGACCGCGAAGACCAGGTAGAGCGCCATGACCACTGCCCCTTCCCCTCGCCGCAGGCCGCCCCGGTAGCCGGTGAAGACCACGGTCAAGGCGGTGATGGCGACCAGCCACCATACCGACAGCTCGACAGTCCCGGTGGGGACCGCGACGCCGGCCAGTAGCGCGGGCACGGTCACGCCGACGAGAAGGTTCACGGTGTTGGAGTTGAACGACTCGCTGACCACCGCCGACCCTCGGCCCCGGACGGCCAGGCGCACCGACGCCAGCACGTTCGGCAGGCCGGTGAGAGCGGCGAGGACGAAGGTGCCGATCACCACCTGGGAGACGCCCCAACGCCCCCCGAGGCTGAGCGAGGTGTCGACCATGCCGATGCTGCCCAGCACCACCGCGGTCAGGGCGGGGACGAGGGTGTAGAGGTCGTGGCGGGTGGCGCTCGGTGCCGTCTCCCCCCGACGGACGTCCTTCTCCACGCTGGAGAGAGCGGCGACCAGGAACGACCGGGGCCTCCCCGGTTTGAGGGCACCCTCGACCTGTTCGGGACGCAGCGCGGAGAGCCCCACATAGGGAACGAGGACCATCAGCACCACCACCAACGCAACGACCGGTGTCACCCATCGCAGCACCAGGGCCGCTACCACCACCGTCACCACGAGGGCCACGCCCCCCTGAAAGATGAGCGCCCGACGCCGGATGCGCACCTTGCCGGCCACCACCGCGCTCAGCCCGAGCAGGGCGGCGATGTTGAAGATGTTGGACCCGACGACTACCCCCAAGCCCACCCCGGTCCGGCCCTGCTGGATGGCAGTGATGGCCGCCGCCATCTCCGGCGAGTCAGCGGCCAGGGCGGTGACGATCCCCAAGAGGCCCTCCGAGAACCCAAAGCGCTGCCCCATCCGGTCCACCACTTCGGCCAACACCAAGCTGGAGACCACAGTGAGGGCCAGCGAGGCCAGGAACACCACGGCGGTGAGACCCACCGGCACCGCTACGTGCTCCTCTCGACAGACGTCATCCGGCGGCTCACGCCCGGATGGGCCGGCGCCGACGTGCTCCAACCGTGGGTGCGCCTCCCGGTGACGGGTACCAGTAGACCATAACATCGTGTTCCGTCTCGGTTCGGCGCCAGGTCGCCGTTGGGGTGGCGGGCGTTGTGGGACCGCCCCGGTTCTCGCCTAGCTACTTCCTCCCGAAAAGTAGGCGACGGTCGTTGGCGTGGTCTTCGTTCTGCGGCCGGCAGGGGGTTGTGTGTGCCTATTCCCCGCCGCTTTTGGGTTCTCCCGGCCCGCCTTTTCGGTCCTTCCGGGCCGTTGGGCGCGTCTAGAGAATCCGTGGCGGCGGGGTCAAGCAGCTGGTCGTGAAATGCCCGACCGCGGTGTCGGTGGGCTGGCCCCGACGGTGGCGGGCGGTCTTGTCGGGCGGAGCGGCGCCGTGGTGGCAGCGGTGTCGATCAGCCGGGCGATCTTTATCGAGTTCTGGGTCAGGATCCCCCAGCCGCACCAGGTTTGGGCGCCCCCCAGGCCGTCCATGAGGGTCCGGGCCAGGCCGGCGTCTCTCTTCAGGCACGCAATGCGGCCTTCGCTGCCGGTGCGCCACTTCACGAGTCGCCGGAACCGGCGGCTGCGCTCCACGCCTTGGCGGGCCGCTCCGGGGCGGCCCTTGCGGGGAATAGCGATCATCTTGACCCCCAAGGCCGCCAAGTCGGCGTCGACCTTCGCCTCCCCGTAGCCACGATCGGCTGTGACCGCCCTCGGCGCCTTGGTGAAGCGCTCCTTGACCCGGGCGACGGCGGGGGCCAGCAGCGGGGCGTCGGGCGGGTTGCCCTTCACCACCACATAATCCACGACGATCCCGTCGACGTTGTCCACGATCTGGGCCTTGTAGCCGAACTGGACCGGCTTGCCCAGCTGCCCCTTGGCGATGGGCCGGGCGTCGCGGTCATGCAGCGACACCACCCGGGTAGCGCCGTCGGGCACCGCCCCCGCCAGACGAACCCGGGTCTGGGCCGCGATCTGTTCCACCACCGCCGCCGTGGCCGCCAGCTCGGCCAGCAACGCCTTGGCCTTCCCGGTCGCTTTGTCACCGCCGCGCGCCGCGCTGCGCCCGGCGTTGCGGACCACCGCCGCGGCGTCGGCCACCGCCAAGGTGGCAATGGCGGCCAGCTCCCCAGTGATCGCTTTCACCTCGTCTTTGGCGTCGTCGTTGCGTCGCCGCAACCACACCGCCACCGCATGGGCCCGGCGGCGCACCGAGCGGGTCCGGTCCCGCGAGACGGTGCGCGCCGCCAACCCCAACGCCTTGATAGCCGCCTGAAGCCTCGCCATCTTGGCTACCCCCTTGGCCAACAGGCCGCTATCGGTCGGATACGACACATTCGCCTCCACCACCGTGGTATCCGCCCGCAGCTGGTCGACCTTGAGCACCTTGTTCTCATTCGCCTTGGCCAGCAACGCCTCGTTCAACGCCGCCACCGCCGCCTCCCCGCAGCGCGACACGATCTTCTCCAACGTCGAAGGATGCGGCACCGAAGCGTCAAGGGGGATCCGGCAGAACCGCCGCCACGCCAGCGAATCGGCCACCTCCGCGCACAGCGGCTCATACCCGAGCTTGTAGCGGAACCGCAGAAACATCAACCGCAGAAACCACTCCATCGGGATCGACGGCCGCCCCCGACGGACGGAGAAGAACGGCCGGAACGGCTCAAAGAACCGGGGATCGTCCAACAGGCGGTCGACCTCAGCCAGCCCCGGCGGCAACCCCAGGCACTGCTCAGGCAGGATCGCGTCCCACAACGTGGGCTCCGCGCATATGGTACGCAACATGATGGGCTGAATCCCTTCTCGCACAAGCGGTTTGGCCCATCATCGCCCCACTCGACCCAAAACAGGTGGATCCCCCAAACCCGAAACCCTTCTCCTACAAGGGATTCACCACCGCTATTTTCGGGGGGAAGTAGCTATGGGGGCATTGGGCGGGTTCTTGGCCGGCGTCGAAGCGTGGCCGAGGAGTCCAGCTGAACTCGTTGCGGGCCGAGAACACCCGGTTGCAGGCCACGATCGTGGAGCTGTCGATCGAGAATGTGGTGCTGCGGGGGGAAGGCGACGAGCGCCGCGAACGCAAGGGGCCGACTGCAGCGCGTAGTCCTCGATCCGTGTGCTGTTCGTTTCGTCGTGCGGGGGCAGGCCCAGACACGCCACGGTTGGCCGGGCTGCCCGCCCTTTCACCCCTGGCGCCGCCTCTCAGCCGTCTGCGTCTCTACTACGTCGGCCTGCAGTTGTCCCCAGTCGCATGGTCGACGGGCGGGCCCATGGCCGGGTGGCGAGGCGGGCACCCCAGCGGGTGGTCACGGTCTGGCCGGGTTCGAGGCGGATGACAGACTCGCCGGTTTGGAAGGCGTTGGGCGGACACGTCATGGGTTCGGTCCCCACCCCACGCCGGCGGCGGCCCACAGTGAGGGTGTCGCCGGTGAAGCACTCGATGATCGGGTAGTGCTCATCGACCCACACCTCGGCGGCGGTGCCATCGGGTGCGGCCAGGCGCACCCACGCCCGGCCCTGGTCGTCGCGGGCCAGGTCGGTGAACGGGAAGTCCAACCGGAGGTCCCCGAGCTTCTTGCCTGCCCGGAAGTCGTAGGCGGTCCCCTCGACGGGTTCGCGTCCAACCGGGAGTTGGCGGTCGTCGCCGGTCAGGATCCGGGTGGCCGCGTCGAGATACAGGAAACAGTCGTCGACCAGCCCGGCTCGGGGGGAGAGGTAGGGGTGCTGGCCGCAGCCGTACGGGCAGGCCCGGTCGCCGATGTTGGTGGCCGTGGTCGCGACGGTGAGCCCCCCGTTGCCGAGCTGGTAATCGACCTGCATGTCGAGGGTGAACGGGTAGCCGGTCAGCGCTGACAGCCGGGTCGCCATCACCACCTTGTCGGTGCTGTGTTCTGTGGGGTGCCACGACCGCCAGCGCAGGAACCCGTGGATGGCGTTGCGTTTGTCCGGTTCGGTCAATGCAACCTGGTAGTCGACGCCGTCGAAGCGGTAGCGGCCGTCGCCGAGCCGGTTGGGCCAGGGGATCAGCGGTGTGCCGTGCGCCCCGTCGCACATGTTCTCGACCGGGTAGGGGTCGAGAACAGGCCGGCCGGCGACCTCGTAGACCCGCACCCCGCCGCCGACCTCGACGATCGTGGCCCGCTGATCCCCGAACCGGATGACGAACTGCTCCCCCGACGGTGGCGTCACGGTCATCGGCCGCCTCCCGGGCCGGACACGATGATCGTCGCACCGCCGATCGTCCCGCCGCCAGATTCTCCCGTCCGGCGCCCGTTTACCATCCGGGGATATCCGGGCACGACCAGGCCGGCCATCCGCTCGGCCATCCGGTCGCGCCACACCCCAGCCGCAGTGGGCCGGTTGATGGGGTCGGCGGGAACATGCCGGGCCGCCCACGCTCCCGCCGCGGCGAGGGTCCCGGCGACCGCGGCGTCGCCGAGCGCGGCGGCCCGGTACCGCCGGGAGCAGACGGCCAGGCCGACCATGCTGGCGGCGTGGGCGGCGTCGACCTCGGCGCCCAACCACAGCACGGCCCGGGTCGGGGTTCGGCCGGTCAGCCCGGCCTGGACGACCTGGCGGACGCCGAGGACCCGGACCACTCTGCGTCCCCCGGCGCCGAGCCGGGCAGCATTGATCGCGGGCATCGACAGGACTGGGAGCGCCAGCCGGGCGGCGCCTACGGCGGCCCGAGCCGGGCTAAGCACCCGGACGATCCGCGTCGTGAGGCGGTCGTCGCGGTCCGGGGGAGGGTCGCCCGGGCCGGTCATGTTCCCTCCCACGGGTGGCCGAGACGGGCCGCGCATTCGAGAAGCAGGGCGTGCACGAACGCTTGGGGGATGTTGCCTCGTAGTTGGCGTTGGCCGATGTCGAACTCCTCGGTGAGCAGGCCCGGCGGCCCGCACGCGGCCCGGTTCCGCTCGAACCAGGCCATCGCTTCGGTGGGGCGTCCCTGCTGGTGGGCGGCGAGGGCCATGAGGAACCCGCACAGCACGAACGCGCCCTCGGCGTCGGCCAGGGGGCGTTGGTCGTGGCGGAACCGGTACACGTAGCCTTCAGCGCCGAGCTGGTCGGCTACTGCGGTGACGGTGGCTTGGCTGCGGGGATCCGAGCCGGGGAGCGCCCCCCGGATGGCTGGCAGCAGCAGCGCGGCGTCGACCCGTTCGTCGGTCGGGGTGCGCTGCCAGCGGCCGCTCGAATGGACGCAGTCGGATCCGACGTCGGCGGCGATGGTGTCGGCCAGGGCCGCCCACTCGCCGGCTTGGTGGGGGGCGGCGACGGTGGCGATGGCGCGCAGCCCGGCGACGCAGGTCAGCCGAGAGTGCGCCCAGCGCTGGTCGTCGAGCTCCCAGATCCCGGCGTCGGGGTCCGCCCAGCGGGCTGCGATGGCGGCCGCGGTGGTTTCCACTGCCCGCCAGTGGTCGGAGCCGAGATGGTCGTGGCGGCCCGCGGCAGCGAAGAGCAGCAGGGCCTCGCCGAACGCGTCGAGCTGGAACTGGCGGTTGACCCAGTTCCCGATCTTGTCGCCGCCGCCGGGGTAGCCGGCCAGGTGCGGCAATGTGCGCTCGTCGGGGACCGCCCCGCCGTCGATCCGATAGGCCGGTTTCAGCTGCGGGCCGTCGGCCAGGACCCGCTCGGCGATGAAGTTCACCGCATCGTCGAGCAGCGGATACGGCTGGGTGACCGCGGCCGCTTGGCCGGCGTAGCACTGGTCGCGGATCCAGGCGTAACGGTAGTCGTAGTTGCGGCCCGCCTCGGCCCGCTCCGGCAGGCACATCGTCGCGGCGGCGACCATCCCCCCACCCGAGCTGGTCAACCCCCGCAACACCGCGTAGGCGTGGCGGGCGTCACGCGACGCCAACGTGTCGGAAAGCTCGGGGACGGCCCGGGCCCATGCCGCCTCGGTCGCCTCCCACACCAACCCGGCGTCGGGCGGACCATTGCCCAGTGGGTGGTCGGCGATCTCGAGGACCAGGTCGTGATGCTCACCGGGCTCGAGGGCTATCTCAAGGCTCAACGCGTCGCCGGCCGCCGTCTTGGCGGTGGGCGCCCCCGTCCAGCGCAGGTGCAGGCCGCCGGTGCGGGCCGTCCACACCCCGTCGTGGCGTTTCAGGTCGCGCATGGCCCGGCGGCCGAAGTCGGCTCGGGCGTCGAGAACGGCCCGAACCTCGCTCTGGCCGTTCACGGCGATGACCCGGCGAAGGATGATCGCGGTGTGGGGATCGGCGGGGAACGCCAACGCTTCGCGGCACTCGACGATGCCCGCCGACGTCACCCACCGGGACCGCCAGATCAGTGTGCCCTCTTCGTAGTAGCCGCCCCACACGAAACGGGCGTCGGTCGGGGTCACCGCGTACAGGCCGCCCCCGCCGATCAGGCTGGAGAACACGGCGTCGGAGTCCCACCGGGGGGCGCACATCCAGGAGAAGTCGCCTCTCGGGCCGACAAGGATGCCTCGCTGCCCGTCGGCCAACAGGGCGTACTCCCGCAGCACGTGCGGCGGGAACGCCGCCGCGCTGTCGAGATGCCCGGCTCCGGTCACGGCAGGCCCCGCCCCGCCAGGTGGGCGCCGAGGCGGGAGGCGAGGGCCATGATGGTCAGCGCCGGGTTGGCCGAGCCCTGGGTGGGGCACACACTGCCGTCGCACACGTACACGTTGGGGACGCCCCACATGCGCTGGTGGGCGTCGATGACGCTGTTGTCGGGGGCGGTGCCCATGCGGGCGCCGCCGACCAGATGGGCGTAGCGGTGGATGGTGAGCACGTCCTGGGCGCCCGCGGCGTTCAGGATGTCGGTGATCACCTTGGTCGAATAGGCGATGTTGGCCTTGTCGTTGTCGCCCAGGCTGAAGTCGAAACGGGCCACCGGCAGGCCGTAGGGGTCCTTCTCCTCCGCCAGGGTGACCCGGTTGTCGGGTTGGGGTAACAGCTCGTTGAGCACCCCGATGCAGGCCCAGTGGTTGTAATCGCGCATGTACTCGCGCAGCGCCCGGCCCCAGTGCCCGTCGGCCAGGACGTGCTCGGCCCAGCCGATCGGCAGCGGCGACACCGTCTGGATGGAAAACCCCCGGGCGAACCCGCGGGAGCGGTCGGTCTCGTAGAAGTCCTCGGAGGACACCTCGGGCGGGGGGGCCTTGTACATGCGCAACTCGTCGGGGAACCGGCCCGCGGTCTGCGATGCGCCCTGGACCATCACGTACCGGCCGACCTGGTCATCATTGTTGCCCAGCCCGTGCGGAAACCGCGATGAGGTGGAGTTGAGTAGCAGGCGGGGGGTTTCGATGGAGTACCCGGCCACCGCCACGACCTTGGCCCGTTGCATCCGCTCCACCTGCTCGCCGTCTTTGAGGTACGTCACACCGGTCGCCTGACCGGTGGAACAGTCGATCTCGACGCGGGCGGCCATGCAGTTGGCCCGGATCTCGACGTGGTGGGCGAGGGCGTCGGGGAGATGGGAGACATAGGGGCTGGCCTTGGCGTTGACCTTGCAGCCTTGCAGGCAGTAGCCGCGGTAGATGCAGTGCGGGCGGTTCCCGAAGGTGCCGTTGACGATCCCCACCGGCCCGACGCGCATGGTGATGCCCAGCTGGAGGGCGCCGCGCCACAGGATCGACGCCGCTTCGGAGACCGGGTGGGGGGAGAACGGGTAGGAGTGCGGATCGCCCCACGGCCAGTCCTGGCCGGCGACAGGCAGTTCCCGCTCGACGGTCTCGTAATGGGCGCGTAGATGGTCGTAGGCGATGGGCCAGTCGGCGCCGACCCCGTCGACGGTCTGGGTGTTGAAGTCGGAGGGATGGAAACGGGGGCAGTACCCGGCGTAGTGGACCATCGAACCGCCGACACCGCGCCCGGAGTTGTTCTTCCCCATCTCGATCGGGTCGGTCCCGCCGATGATCCGCTTCTGGGTCCAGTACAGGTCGTGCGACCCGGCCTCGTCGGACACCCAGTCGGTGTCGGGATGCCAGAACGGGCCGGCCTCGATGATCACCACTCGCCACCCGGCCCGGGCCACCCGCTGCGCCAGCACCGAGCCGCCGGCGCCCGCGCCGACGATGCACACGTCGACGTCGTCGGTGTCGTCGTAGCGGACCATGGTGTCCTCACCGGGCAGGTCCCGGCGGTGCACGTCGAGCAGGAAGCGGGAGTCGTTGTCTTTCGGTCCGACCGACCCTTTCAACCAGAGGGGCGGTCTCAACCGACCGATCCGCTCATCGGCGCTGGGGTCATTCGACCGACTCTGAGGTGACCCGGGCCGGGTCTTCGTCGGTCGCCCCAGGCTTTTCGAACGGTTCGCGGGTGGAGGTCGGCCCGAGCCGCATGTACCCTCTGGGGTAGGCGGGCCCGCCGAAGCCGATCTCGTTCCACGCCCAGGGATGCGAGTAGAACGCGGCCAGGATCATCCGCATGCACACCGACCACGCCCGGTTGGTGTTCAGCGCGTCCCACGACCCGCCCGACAGCTCCCCCTTGGCGAGCAAACCGACGATGGCCTCCTGCGTGTCGGCCGTGGTGGCCGCGAAGCTGCCCTGCCCGTAACGGGATTCGGCCACCTCGTCGAGGCCGGCCAGCACCAGCCGCCAGGTGTCGCGGTCGTCGGGCATGTCGGCGTACTGGTAGCCGTCGAGACGGCCCGCGGCCAGTTTCTCGTCGACCATCTCGGCCACCGGCACTCGAGGTTCGACGTCTTGCGCCACGCACACATCGCAGAACGCCCGCAGGGTGGGCGCCTCCCGAGGCGAGAAGAACCTCAGCTCCGACGTGATGTGGAGGCGGGCGTCGACCACCTTGGCGGTGGCCGCATCCCATGTTCCGGCCGCGTCGAAGACGTCGAAGTCGGGGTAGCGGCCGATCATCTGCGGCGTCGTCCCCCGGCGCTGCACGGGCAGCCACGACGGCTCCGGGGGCTGACGGTCGGGCCGCAGGTTGGGGAGATGGTCGGGTTTCGACAAGTCCCGGCCGCCCATCTAGTCCTCCCGGCGCAGCAGGGCGGCCAGCACGCCCATGCCGCCGACCAGGGTCATCAGCCCGGGGGCCGAGATCGGCGGGCCCATGGGCAGGTTGTAGGAGGCCAGGGACCAGCCGCCCGGTTTGCGGGCCACGCCCCGAGCGTGAAAATACTCACCCAGGAGGCCGTTGGCGGTGTAGACGAGCGCGGTGGCGGGCAGGGCGGTCTTGGCCCACCGCTTGGAGAACACCCCGGCCACCCCGGCGATTATGACCGGGGGGGTGACGATGATCGGGGACCACATCCATTTGTTCCCGAAGCTGGCCTTGTAGTGCTCCAAGAAGATCTCGGCGGTGGTCACCGCGGCGGCGACGGCGGTGAGCCCCGACAGGGACCGCTCGAAACGGCCGTGGGCGACATCGGCGAAGACTCGGTCGATGAGATGGGTGACCTCGCCCAGCGTCTCCCCGTGCGTTTGAGCTTTTGCTGCGACCATGCTCAGCCTTTCTCGTGGTGCAAGAACTCGTGGATCATCTCCCGCACGCCTTCCTTGGCTCCTTGTGCGCCATCGGCCGGGTCGGCCAGCACCGAGGTCATCAGCGCTTTGGCCTGCTCGAAGGTGACGTGAGGGGGCATGGGCGGTTCGTCGGCGGTGGTGATCACGTCGACGATGACCGGCCGGTCCGCGGCGAAGGCGTGGGCGAACGCCTCCTCCAGTTGATCGGCGGCGGTGACCCGGATGCCTTTGAGGCCGATCAGGTCGGCCCACGCCGCGTACGACATTGCGGGGATCGATTGGGAGGCGTCGAAGCGGGGGTCGCCTTCCATGGCCCGCTGCTCCCAGGTGACCTGGTTGAGGTCCTCGTTGTTCAACACCACCACCACGTAGCGGGGATCGGCCCACGTCTTGTAGT
>JALYXV010000163.1 GCA_030947025.1 Actinomycetota bacterium
CCCCCGGCCACCCCGGTGCCCCCGGCCACCCCGGCCACCCGGCACCGATCTGTGTTGGCCGGCCCGACCCGCACCTCCACCGCTAGGAGGCTCCGTTGCCATTCGATCGAGGCGCCCGGTGGCGGCCCGCGCGACCCGGACAACCGCGAGCAGGGCGGCGACCACGCCGAGCACCGCGACCAGGGAAACTGCCCCCGACGCGACGTACCACCACGCCTCGGTCGGCAGTTGGGGGCGCACGGTCGGCGGCCAGGCGTTGGCTGGTTTCCCAAGCGTGAAGGGCAGCCGGACGAGAATCGATCCGACCGCGGCGGGCGAGATCGCAGGCCACCGGCCCCGCCAGAACAACGCTGCCATTTCCCCCATCAACCAGACAACCGATCCGGTCCCGACCCCCAACACCAAGCCGGCCGGGACGAAGCTTTCGGACCGCCCGGGATACGCTCTCACGCGGACGAGCTCATGCGCCGGTCGGTGTCCACCAGTCGCGCTTCGTGACGGCCCAGGCGGTGCTCGACAAGGAAGGCCCGCTGGCCCACCTTCCAGAGCGCGACCCCCCGCGGCAGGCGAGGCAGGAGATCGGCCTCTGTGCTCGTAAGCCCCAGGAGATCGGTCGCCGACTCGACCTCGGACGGCGGCTGGCCGAAGATGACCCGGGTCTCCGAGTCGGCCAGGAGCCCTTCGGCCAGCCGCTGCTGTTCCGAGCCCTCGGCGCCTGCGGCCCGAAGATCCGACAGGCGGTGGACGACCGCCACATTGGCCACCCCGAACGCACGGGCCAGCTTGAATCCGGCCTGCAGCCAGCGGGCGATCGCCAGGTTCGCCAGTACCGCCCACGCCTCGTCGATGACGACCAGGCGGTGGACGCGGTCGTCGTTGTGGAGCGTCGCCTGCAGCCAGGCGGTGGCGCAGGTCATGAGCAGGCCGAGGGCGGGCGAGGCGTACAGCGCGGAGAGGTCGATGACGACCAGATGGCTGCTGAGGTCGATCCCCTCCGAAGTTGGCCCGTCGAACATCCCGGCCAGGTCGCCGCGCACCAACCGGCGTAGCTCCAGGGCGACGGAACGACCGTCGGCTGCCAGTGCCGCCACGTCGGTGTGCACCGAGCGGGCCGCTTCGGCGTCGGGGACGAGCATGGCGTCGACGACTGCGGGCAGGGTGGGCTCGGCCGTGCGGCCGGCCACGGTGGCCATGGCGAGCTCGGCCGCGGTCCGCTCATTGGGTAGCAGGGTTCGGCCCAGCGATCCCGCGGCCAGCGAGCACAGCAGCTCGGCCTGGCGGCGCAGGACGTCGGGGCCGTCGGCGTCGGGTGCGCCCCGCCCCGGGGCTTGGAGCGGATTGAGCCGGACCGAACCGCCGGGGGCCATGCGCAGCGACGTGGCGCCCGCCGCCTCGGCGAGGGGGCCGTATTCACCTTTTGGGTCGACGACCCACGCCTGGCGGCCGAAGACCTGCTGACGCCATACCAGCGACTTCACGAAGCTCGACTTGCCCCGCCCGATCTGGCCCAGGACGACCATGTTCGGATTGGTCAGCACACCGGCGCCATTCAGTTCCCAGGCGTCATAGGTGAAGGCGCCGCCGAAAAGGTCACGCCCGATGTACACCCCCCGATCGCCCAGGCCGCCCTCAGCCACGAAGGGGTACAGCGCCTGCAGGTGCGCGGTGGTCGCCCGATGCGCCGGCGGCGGGCTCACCGCCGGGCCCTCCCATCCAACGCCGATCGCCCGAACTCAGAAACGACCGCAGCCCGGCTGGGGCGAAGCTCAAGCAACATGACTCCCTTCCCTCGATCGGCTACTCCCTCCGCCACCCCCTATGCCGCGAGCACCAGAACGCCCCCGATCCGGTCCCGCCCCGTCAGAACCAACCGAACCCAACCGATGCCGGCATGCGACCGATCCGTCCAATGAGTTATCGCCTCGGCGCCAGCAGCAGGACGTGAGATCGCATCCGAGCCTTGGAGCGTGGGCACAGTCTCGCCGCGAGGACGTCCTCATGGTTTGACAGCGACCCATCCCATCAACTGGCCAGCAGCTGTGATGCCGTCATCGATCCGACGCCTCCCCAACCCAAGATATTGAGCCTCACCTCAGAGGTGCGCCCGCCGACGTCATTATCGGACGGCGGAATCAGTCAACTACGCCGGTTATCTCGCGGGTTTCGGTGGCGACGCCGAGGTTGGTTGAGAACCTCCGGTAGCGCGGGTCGACTATCCGATCGTTGGCGACAGATCGTGGATCTTACGAGCGGTCGTCCTCCACCGGATCCGGCCGGGGGCCCGTGGTGCGCTCGCGGTCCCCTCGCGACTCGCTAGGCCAGGCTCGTCCACTCCCGACCGAACCACCGCCGAATGCGGCTCGATCCGAAGTCTCCCTTGTCCGCGGCGACGGCAACCGAAGGAGGTTCGTATGTCCCAGATGGCGCCTGTCCGGTGACGAACGTGACGTTGACTCGGGCTACCTCGCCGTGGCCGAACTCGAGGTAGCACATGCCGCGGCCGTCGTATTCGGCTGACCCGGAGCCACCTCGGATTATCGCGGCGATGCGATCGGCCGCGACGGCCGCCTGACGTTCTGCGAAGACACCAGCCTTTGGCGTCCCGACGCTTGTCACGTCCCCGACGGCGAATACCCCCGGGTAGGAGGTCTCCAATGTCAACGGGTTGACCGGCACCCAGCCGTCGACCGTCATGCCCGAGTCGGCCACGACGCGGGGCACGCGGTGGGCCGGCACCCCGAGGAAGCAATCGAAGGGAATCTCGGTCCCGTCGGCCAGCACGGCGACACCCGCTCGCAACTCCTTGACCAACCGGTTTGGGTACCAGGCGATGCCGCGGTCACCGAAGGCACTAAGGAGCGCCTCCGACGCGGCTGGGGACGGTGGGATCGGGACCGGCAGCGGCATGACCAGAGCGATCTCTGAGCGCTCGCGAAGCCCCCGCCGTATCAGGAAGTCATGCATCAGCAGCGCAGCCTCGCTCGGCGCAGGAGGGCACTTGAACGGAGTGGACATGACACCGACGATGACTCGACCGCCGGCGAAGTGCTCCAATACGTCTCGCAACGCGAGAGCCGCGTCCTCGCTGTAGAAGTCATGGCCCCACTCGAGCAGGCCCGGCGTGGACTGTGGGTCGAGGTCGGCGCCGAGCGCGACTACGAGGATGTCGGCATCGAATGCGCCGCCATCGGTCTCGACACGCTTGGCGGCCGGGTCAATCTTGGTCACGGTCGCGTGCACAAACCGCACCCCCGGCTTCACGAAGTCCCGGTAGGGATGGCGGACGGCCGCCGAAGATGTCCGTCCGAACATGACGTCCAGTTTCGAAAAGCCGAAGATGAAGTCGTCGCTCTGATCGATCAACACGACCTTCGCGTCGTCACCGAACTTCTCGGACAATGAGGTAGTGAGCTCCAGCCCGCCGAACCCTGCACCAAGCACGACAACGCGCATATGGAAAACATACGACATCGCTGCGCTCGATGGCCCTCCTCACCCGTCCGGGACCTGCCAGGTCGTGTGTGATGGATGCGGTCATACGCACCCCGGATTGGAGTCACTCCAGATGCACCGAGGAAGCGCTCTTCGAAAATCGCTTCCCACCAGACAGGAACTCCCGCGACTCCGACGGGCGGTCTCCTCATCGAAAAGGTGCCACGAGTGAAGCGTAATGCCGCCCGTGCCAGCAGGGGCCCACCGTTCAGCCCCTCCACCGAGAGCGCACTACTTCGGCACGTATTATGTGCTCAGTAACTGCGGGGATGATGGACGACGCCCCGGGAGACCGCGAAGTGGACACTGACGCTTTCCGAAATTTGTGGGAGACCGTGCATGGCCGGTTGACCGATGACCAGCGTCGCTCTTTCCTCGCCCGCCAGGAGGTTCAGACGCTCGCCGGGTTGCCCGACCGGGCCGTTTTCGCCGCCGTGCCGCGTAGCCCGAAGCTCACCAGGATCTGCCAGATAGCGACGAATGGGGCCTGGTGGTACGAAGGTGCGCCTTGTGAGGAGGACAACCTTGCCTGGTGCGCTCGATGCAAGCCGCACCCATATCCGGCCGTGGTGGTGATGACCAGGGGTTGGAGTGGGTCTTTCCATCGGTCCGCCGAATGCGGGTGGCTGATTCGATTCATGGCCAAGGCGCGGTCGCCAACAGAGGCGGAGAACCTGCACCGATCGAGAGAGTGTCCGTGCAAGTGGCACTCGGCGCTGGCAAGTTCGCGTGTCTCGGTTGCTTTCCTCCGTCATGATGGTCAGAGAGCTGTCGAGGGCGTCATGCGAGCCGAAGGCGAACGTGTCGGCTGATTCACGGAAAGTGAAGACCACTCGGGTTCGGCAGTGATGTCGGGCTCGGTAACGCTCGGCGCCGAAGGGTTCGACGGCACGATGGTGGCATCACCGCTGTGTCTGGCCGACTCGACTTCTCCGCGCAGCCGTCGGTGGACGCCAAACTCATCGCCGAGCGGGTGACCCGTTCCAACTGATATCTGGGCCGTTCAGGGCGCTTGGGGGGCGGCGGTGAGAGAGGGTTCATCAACTCTCGGAGCGCGACCTACGGCTGGAGCTGGGATACCTGGAGCCCAACCTCTGGCCTGGCGACATCGGGCGCCCGTCTGTTTGGGTCATGATCGACGTGTCACCCGTCGGTGACCCCTGAGGTGTCTTATAGGGGGTGTGTGGGCACCTCCGGAAGCGCCTGATCCCGATGGCGATTTGGCCGGGATCGCGTTCCGCAACGCGTTGAAGGTGCTGAAATGCCAGGAGGACGCGTTGGAGGCGGCTCAGGACACGATGGTGGCGTATCAGTTAGCACCCCGGTTGGTCGAAAAGCCGGACGTGTGGGTGGCCAGGGTTGCGCATAATCGAGCCGTCAACCTCCTCAGGAAGCGGGTGCGTGGGGCGCACGCGGTTGCCCGGGTTGCTCGTCAACCGGGCTTGGCTGTGGACCGGGAGCACGAGGCGGCGCTCGATCGGATGATCATGGACTCCCATTTCGAGGAGCTGTCTGAGCGCGAAGGCGAGGTGGCACGACGTCGGTTCATCGAGGACATGAGCCGGGCGCAGATCGCGGCGGACCTGGGTATAAGCCTCAACACGGTCAAGTCGCTTCTGCGGCGAGCCGTGAAGAAGATCCGTGAATCGTTGGGCGACTGTCGGGGGATGGAAGAGCGATGATCTATCAGTTCGGTACCGAGTTCTGGGCCGGCGTGGCTTCGCGGTCGGTCCAGGCCTGGGCTCGGATCAACAGCGTCC
>JALYXV010000192.1 GCA_030947025.1 Actinomycetota bacterium
CGCTGGATTTGTGTCGTGTACACAGCACAAATCCAGCGCACCCCCCCGAACGGGCGAGTCTTTTCCAGGGCACGCCTCGGCCCGAAAACGCCCGGGCGTAAGAACGGCGTCACTCCTCGCCCTCGACCGGAGGGACCGGCGGCGCTTCCTCGGTGCCGAGGGTCGGTCCGGCAAACTCCTGGATGGCGCCGTACTGCTGCTCATAGCGATCCAGGTTGGTACTCAAGTTCCTCATCAGCTGGAACACCAGCGGCGGTGGCACCTTGACCCGGGCGACGACCTCCTGGGGACTGACGACGAGTTGGCCGCCGTCGGCCCCCTGGCTCACTTCCGGCGGCAGGTTGACCACGAAGTCGAGCGTGAAGTCCGTCTGGGTGAACCACACCCCGACCCCGTTGGCGTAGGCCCCGGTGTTCCACTTCTCGGGCGTGCGGACCTGGGGAACCTGGGGCGATCCTGGTATGTCGTCGCTCACAGGCACCATGATGCTACGAAAAGGCAACGAGTCGGCAGGGAAGGAGAGCGTCGTGGGCGAATACCCAGATGAGGCGGGTGGTTCTCGGTCGCAGGGAGAAGTCGATGCTCGGGTTCCGGTGGAGCGGTGCCGAGCCCAGCGGATTTGTCCGAGGTCGACGTCGCCGAGGAGCTCGGCGCCCAATGGGAGGGCGACGAGCTGGTGACCTATGACCTCGACGGTTTCGAGGGCCTGTACGAGTACCACCAGGGGGACGAGTACATGATCGACAACGACTGACCCCCCGCCCGGCCCGGGGTCAGCAATTCACGCCAAACCAGGCAGATCGATCCCAGACCGGCGGCCGGCGCCGGGGGAAGTACGGTTTGTCGTGTGCGCGTCGGTCTGGTCTGCCCCTACAGCCTCAACCTCCCCGGCGGCGTGCAGGGTCAGGTCATCGCCCTGGGCCGGGCCATGCGGGCGGCTGGTATCGACGCCCGGGTGCTGGGCCCGTGCGATGGGCCACCACCCGACAGCTCGGTCACCCCGCTGGGCCAGTCGGTGCCCATGGCGTCCAACGGCTCCATGGCCCCGATCGCGCCCGATCCGTCCTGCGCCCTACGGACCATCCGAGCATTGCGCGATGAGGCATTCGACGTGGTCCATCTGCACGAGCCGCTGGTTCCCGGACCAAGCCTCACCGCTTTGGTGTTCACCGACGCCCCCATCGTGGGCACGTTCCACCGGTCGGGCGAGAGCGCCATCTACCGGTCCACCCGTCCTCTGGCCCGCTGGGCCGCCCGGAAGCTGTCGCTGCGCTGCGCCGTGTCCCAGGATGCCCTCGCCACGGCCGAGGAAGCGCTGGGCGGTCACTACGAACTGGTCGGCAACGGCATCGACACGGTGTTCTTTGCCCAGGCGGAGCCCTGGCCGACCGAGGCCAAGACGGTGTTCTTCGTCGGCCGCCACGAGCCCCGCAAGGGCCTGGCGGTCCTGATCGGGGCATTCGAACACCTCGGTCCCGGCGTTCGGCTCTGGGTGGGGGGCGACGGGCCCGACACCGACCACCTGCGGGCCCAGACGGCCGACGATCCCCGTATCGAATGGCTGGGACGGTTGAGCGACCGGGACAAGGCCCGGCGCCTCCGGGCAGCCGACGTGTTCTGCGCACCGTCTCTTCACGGCGAGTCCTTCGGCGTGGTCCTGTTGGAGGCCATGGCGGCCTCGACCCCGATCGTGGCCAGCGACCTGCCGGGGTACCGAAACGTGGCCCGCCCCCGGATCGAGGCGCTCATGGTTCCGCCCGGTGACGCCACCGCCCTGGCCGAGGCGCTGGACGAGGCGCTGGCCGGGGGCTCCCGGGTCGACGAGATGGTGGCTCGGGGTGATTGCCGGGCGTCACATTTCTCCATGGAGCGCCTGGCCGAGCGCTACGCCGGGCTGTACCAACGACTCTTGGCTTAGTAGAGGCCGCCTGGAGGCGGCCTGGAGGGCAAACCCGCCTCGCCAAGAACCAGCACCGCCAATAATGGCCCGGCGGTCGCCGTTACTATGACCCTCTCGTGACGTCCGGCCCTTTCTTGCCTGCACCGCTGTGACCGGGGCCGATCCCGGGTCCGTTCGCGCCGCGGGGAACAAACACCGGGCCGTCCTGCTGGTGGCCATCAGTGCCGCCGTGGTCGGCCTGGTGGTGGCCGCGCTCGCCTTGCTCGTCATGGGCCCACTCGTGGCCCTGGCCGGGGGCCTGGTGGTGGCGGTCGCCTTCGCCATGCTGGTCTGGTGGGGCAGCGCCCATCTGGCCCTGAGGCTTCTCGGCGCCCAACCGGCCGACCCGATCAAGCAGGCTCGGCTGTTCAACCTGGTCGAGGGCTTGGGTGCCAACGCCGGCGTCGCGCCACCCGATCTGTTCATCCTGCCCGATGCGGGCCTGAACGCCTTGACCATGGGCCGCTCCGCCCACCACGCCACCCTGGTCGTCACCTCTGGCCTGCTCGACCAGCTCAGCCGGATCGAACTGGAAGCGGTGCTGGCCCACGAGCTGAGTCACATCCGCAACGACGACATCCTGACCGCCACGGTCGCGGTCGGGTTGTTCGGGCTCCTGGGCCGGCCCGCGCGCGCGGCGGCCGGAACGGGTGCCCGCGCCGTGCTGGCATCCCTGCTGCTGCCCATGTCGGCCCTGGCGGGCCTGGGCATGCGGCTCTCCGTCGACCCTCACCGAGAGGAGCTGGCCGACCGCGCCGGGGTGCATCTCACCCGGTATCCCCCCGCCCTGGTGACGGCCCTGGAGAAGATGCAGCAGTCCAGCACGCTCGTCGCCGCCGGTTGCCGCTCGCCCGCCACCGCTCACCTGTGGTTGGGGGCGCCGCTCCCCCCGCCCCCTTCCGACCGTCTGGCCTGGTTGAGCCGGCTGTACGACACCCATCCCCCCCTCGACGAGCGAATAGAAGCGCTCAGAGAGCTGTAAAGCAACCCGTGCGCACTGTCCGTCCTATCGCCGCGCTCCGCTGGGGGTCGGCGGCCGCCGCTCTGACGATGCTCCTCGTCGGGTGCGGCGGAGCCAAGAAGGCGGCCCAACCCCGTCCTGCCGCCACCGCTCCGACCAGCTCCACCAGCACGACCACGACGGCGCCCCCGCCGCCGGTCGCGCCCCTCACCGGTCTCCTCGAACCGGACGCGGCCAAGCGCAACCGGGTGGCGCTGGTGGTCAAGGTCGACAACGTCGACCCGGCCCGGCCCCAGTCGGGTCTCGACGCGGCCGACGTCGTCTTCGAGGAGATGGTGGAAAGTCAACTCACCCGGCTCATCGCCGTCTTCCAGTCCACCGACGCCACCCGGATCGGCCCGGTGCGCTCGACCCGGACGACCGACATCGACGTGGTGTCCGCCCTCAATCACCCCCTGTACGGCTACTCGGGGGGCAACACCAACTTCGTCGCCCAACTTCGGGCCTCACAGGTCGTCGACGTGGGCGCCGATGCTCGCGCCGGGGCCTATTTCGTGAGCGGTCCCCATGCCCAGCCTCACAACCTCTACACCAGCACCGGCGCCCTGTTCGGCCTGGCCCCGGCGGGCTCCAAGCCTCCGGTCCCCATGTTCATCTACCGGGCCGCGGGCCAGGCCGCCAGTGGTGCGGGCGTGGTCCCGGCCAGCCATGCCGATCTCAACTTCGGGATGGCATGGGCCATCTGGGACTGGGACGGAGCGTCGCAGACGTGGAAGCGCGGCCAAAACGGCTCGCCCGACGTTCTGCAGTCCGGCCCGCAAATCGCCGCCTCGAACGTGATCATCCAAGTGATCCCGTACACCACCGACGGCTATGCCAGCGGGGAGGGGATCTACCCGCCGCCCCCGATCCCGAAGGGCCAGGCGGTCGGATCGGGCAACGCCGTCGTGCTCACCGGGGGGATGCGCATCCTCGCCCACTGGAGCAAGGTCGCCCCCACGGCGGTGACACAATTCACCGATGCCACCGGGCAGCCGATACAACTGACCCCGGGCAGGACCTGGATCGAGCTCGCTCCGGTCGGGACGACGCCCAACGTCCGCTGAGGACCCTGGGAAAGACAATGCGGGGGAAAGAATGCCGTCGCGGCGGGCCGCGTCGCCCCGTAGACTGACCGTCGTGGCTGGAAGTGACACGGCGAAGCCGAGTGGGCGCCGCACCGGGACGAAAACGGTCAAACGGGGCTTGGCCGAGATGCTCCGAGGGGGCGTCATCATGGACGTTGTCACCGCCGACCAAGCCAAGGTGGCCGAGGACGCTGGTGCGGTCGCAGTCATGGCCCTCGAGCGGGTCCCCGCCGACATCCGCCGCGACGGCGGCGTGGCCCGCATGAGCGACCCGGCCCTGATCGAAGGCATCAAGGCGGCCACCACCATCCCGGTCATGGCCAAGGCCCGGATCGGGCACTTCGCCGAGGCCCAGGTGCTGGAGGCTCTGGGCGTCGACTACATCGACGAGAGCGAGGTCCTCACCCCCGCCGACGAGGCCTACCACATCGACAAGTGGCGGTTCAGCGTCC
>JALYXV010000195.1 GCA_030947025.1 Actinomycetota bacterium
TGCCGCTGAATTTGTGTCGTGTACACGACACAAATTCAGCGCACCCCCGCCAGGGGACTCCGGTCTGTCCACGACCATCGGTCGAGGGCGCCGTCACGCATGCGTCCCCAACCAGTGCCACTTCTAGCCCCTGCCCCGGCCAGGGTGATCATCCCGTTGCCCGCCATGGCAGGCGATGGTCGGGCTCCTTCGACATGGCTCAAGTTCGAAATCGACGCGACGCGCACCCGGCTCCTCTTTCCCCCCGTTACCTGGAGGGCGGTGCGGGTGGGTCGCATCTGGCACTGGCTCGAGGTCGACGAGCGGAAGGGGCGACCTCCACCGGGCCAGTTTGCGGCATGAGGGGGGGTATGAAAAACAACCCTTGTCGAACTGCCCAAAGCGTGCGTATCGTACGAATGGTGCTGGGGGCCCAGCACTGTTTGGACTGGGAGGTCGCAGCGTGACGGCCACGCGCTCGATTCCGAGGGTAGCGCCGCGGCCGGAGACGGCCCATGACGGGTTCGGGCCGCCACCTCGACCCCGGCCCACCCGCAACGTGGCGGGCATGCTGCTTGGGGTGGTGCTGGTCGTGTTCTGCGCGGCGGGGGTGGCCGCGTTCACGGCGTCAATCGGCCATCGCCGCTCCGTGCTGGTGGTGGTGCGCCCGGTGAGCGCGGGCTCGGTGATCCGCGACGCCGATCTGGGCGAGGCCCGACTTCCCCCTGACCCCGCCGTGCGGACGGTCGGGGCGGGTCAGCGCAGCCACGTCGTCGGGCGTGTCGCGGGCGTCAACCTGGTGGCAGGGACTCTGGTGGCAGAAGGGGAGCTGGCCAGCGGTCCTCGCGTCGACGCCGCCCACGCCATCGTGGGCGTGGCTCTCAAAGCCGGGCAGTTCCCGACCGGCCTGGGTCCGCTGGACGCTGTGACTGTGGTCGAGACCAGCCCGCCATCGAGTCTCGGACCGGTCGACGCCGTGGTGGTGGTCGACAACGCCGAGGTCATCTCGTCCGCAATAGCCGCGGACGCCCAGACCACAGTCGTTTCGGTGCTGGTCCCCCGGACGGTGGCGCCCGCCGTCGCCGGCGCCGCCGCCCGAGGGCAGATCAGCCTTGTTCTGGTGAGTGGCACGCGATGAGCCTGGTTGCCTTTGTTTCGGGCCGATCACCCGGGCTGACCACGGCCGTCCACGCCTTGGCCGCCACTTGGCCCGCCCACCGGCGCGCCATCCTCGCCGAACTCGACCCGGCCGGCGGGGCGCTGGCCGCCCGCCATGAGCTGGCGCCCGAACCGGGGCTGACCAACCTGGCCGCGGCCGGTCGGCGAGGCCTCGACCCTGAGACCGTCCTCCGGCACTCCCGTCGCCTGCCCAGCGGCGTGATCGCGTTGGTCGCGCCCCTGAGCCCCGAGCGGGTCTCGGCCGCGCTGGCCGTGCTCGGCTCTGATCTGGGCACAGCACTCGATTCGATCCCCGGTACCGATGTGCTGGCCGACTGCGGCCGCATCGACCGGCGGTCAGCCGCCCTTGACCTGGTACGAGCTGCTCCCTACGCCGTCGTGGTGGTCACGCCGAGCGTCGAGGGGGTCGCCCACGCCCAGTCACGGCTTGACGCGCTCCCCTTTCCGGCCGGGCGCCTGGCGGTCGTGACGATCGGTGACCGCCCCTACCGCCCCGAGGAGGTCGGTGCCGCCCTTCAACTGCCGGTTCTTGGAGCGCTGGCCTACGACCCCGCGGGCGCAACCCAGCTCGCTCGCGGCAAGGCGGCAAACCGGCGCAACCAGCTGCGCCAATCAGCGGCCGCCCTGGCCGCCCGGCTGGCCGGCTTTCTTCCCACCCTCGCGGCGGCCGCTCCCACCCTCGCCGCGGCCGCTCCTGGCGCTCCACCCGCGCCAGGCGCTCCACCCGCGCCAGGCGCTCCGCCCGCGCCTGGGGCCCGGCCGCCGGCCGTCCGAATGCCGGACGCACAGCCAGCGACTTCCCCCGCCCCCGAAGCCGACCCCGCAACGAGCGCCCGACCCCATCCGGTCGAGGCGGTGGCCGTCCGTCCCTCCCGATCATGAAACGCCCGCGGCATAAAGACGGGTGTGGCCACACTGCCCGTGACAGGCGTGGGCGACGAGGACCATCCTCGTGAGGGCGCCCCCACCCCGCCCACGCCTGTCGCGCCTGACACCGCCGGGAGGACGGCCGTGGCGCTAGGAGCTTTGTGGACCCACACCGAACCGGTCGACGAACACCTGGTTCGCCGCCTTCGGGCCAAGGTCGCCCGCCAGCTGGCCGACACCCAACGCGAGCGGGAACGCAGGGGCGAAACCCGCCTCCCCGAGCTCGACGAGCAGGCCCTCGGCGCCAAGCTGATCAACGAGGCGCTCGAGCACCACGCCCACGAATCCATCAGCGGTGGCATCGCCCCGCTCGCCGCCGAGGAAGAGCGGACGCTGCAGCAGGCCGTATTCAATCTTCTCTTCGGCTTGGGCCGCCTTCAGGACCATCTCGACCGGAGCGATGTGGTCAACATTCACGCCGCCGGGGCCGAGCCCGTCTGGCTGGATCTGACCGATGGGCGGACCATCCGGGGACCCTCGGTAGCCGACAACGACGAAGAGCTGATCGAGTTCATTCGCGACCTCGGGCGCCGGGTCGGGCTGTCGGAGCGGCTGTTCGACCCGGCCCACCCTCGTATCAACCTCCAGCTGCCCGACGGATCCAGGCTCTTCGCCATCGGATGGGTCTGCCAGCAAACCCACCTGTTCCTACGGCTACACCGCCTACTCGACGTGACCCTGGATCAGCTGGTCGAGCGGGCCGCGTTCTCGCCCATGATCCGGGCGTTCCTCGGTGCCGCCGTCCGGGCCCGCGCCAACCTGCTCATATGCGGCGGCATGGGCGATGGCAAGACCACCCTGCTCCGGGCTCTGGCGGCCGACATTGCACCCGAGGAGCGCCTGGTCACGGTCGAAACGGACTACGAGCTGGCACTCGACCGCTTCCCCGAACGCCACCACGAGGTGGTCGCACTCGAATCGCGCGAGGCCAACGTCGAGGATGTCGGGCGCATCACCTGCGCCGACCTGGTCCGCTGGGCCATGCGGATGAACGCCCGGCGGGTCATTGTGGGCGAGGTTCTGGGCGACGAGGTCGTTCCCATGCTGAACGCCATGAACTCGGGCGCCTCGGGCTCGATGTGCACATTGCATGCCAACAGCTCGGCCGAGGTCTTCAACAAACTGGCCCTGCTGGCCGCCCAGTCACGGGAACGGTTGGAGTTCCGCCACACCTACGCCCTGGCGGCCGACGCGGTCAACTTCACCATCTTCGTGCGTCGGGACCGGGCGGGCAACCGGGTCGTGTCCTCCATCCGGGAGGTCACCGGTGCCAGCGACACCGCAGTGGTGACCAACGAGTTGTTCGCGTCCGATCCTGAGGGCCGGGCGGTTCCGACGGGCACCGTGCTCTCGGAGCGGACCAGGCACCGGCTGCGGGAGCACGGGTTCGACGCCTCCTGGTTGGCCCGTCACCAGCGCACGGGCGCACCATGATCGCCCTCACTCTGTTGTTGGGCACAGGGATCGGCGCGGGAATCGTCGTGATCATCGTCAGCTCCCGGGCCACCGTCCAACCGGAAAAGGCCCCCAAATCGGTGGCTGAGTCTCTGGCCCAGCGCTTCCCTCACCTCGGGACCCGGGCCGCGCTGTCCGCTTTGGCGGGGATGGTGGCCGCGCTGCTCACCCGGTGGCCGGTCGGAGTGCTGGCGGGAATGACGTTCGGCTTTTTCGCCCGTGACCTGTTCACCAGCCGGGCCAACCAACGCCAGCAGACCGACCGGACAGAAGCCATTGCCACATGGACGGAAATGCTGCGCGACACCATGGCCGCCGCGGCCGGGCTTGAACAGGCGATCATCACGACCGCGCTGCTCGCGCCCGAGCCCATCCGGCCTGAAGTCGGCGCCCTGATCACCCGGTTGCAACGGGAACGCCTGGGCTCGGCGCTTGCCGCCTTCGGCGACGATCTGGCCGACCCGACGGCCGACTTGGTGGTCTCGGCATTGACCCTCGCCGCCAGCGGCGAAGCTCAGGAGTTGGGAGAGCTGTTGGCCTCACTGGCGGGTGCGGCCCGCGACAGCGCCTCCATGCGGCTCAAGGTCGATGCCACGCGGGCCCGGACTCGCACGTCGGTTCGAATAATCACCTGTGTGACGATCGGCATGGCCCTGCTGCTCGTCGTGCTCAATCGCAGCTACCTGAGCCCGTTCAATTCCTTGGCCGGACAAATTGTGCTGCTCGCCGTTTTTGCCTGCTTTGGCGGTGCCTTCGTCTGGTTGGCCTCGATGGCTCGGTATATCGCGCCCGAACGGTTTCTCGCCCGGCCTCAGGGAGACAACAGATGGTCGTGATGCTCCTGGCGGGCGCGGGCATCGGTCTCGGGATCGTCTTGGTCGTACGTGCCTTGATCCCGGTGCGGCCAGATTTGCCCCGCGCGCTGGCCCGAATTGGCGGGATTACCACCGGTATCCCCTCAGGTGTGTCCGCCTTCTCGGGGCCCGCCGATGGGCAGGCGGGCTTCGTCGAGCCACTGGCCCGCACTCTCGGAATCGGCCACCTCATCACGCCCTCGGTGGCGACCGACCTCCGACTGGTCGGTCGGAACGATGGCTCGCACGTGGTGCGATGCCTGACCGCGGGGATAGAAGGCGCGCTGTTGGTTCCAGCCCTCCTGGTTGTGTTGGCCCTGGCCGGGGTGTCGGTGCCGCTGGAAATCCCGGCCGCCCTATTGCTCGCCTTGGGCCTGGGCGGGGCCGTCGTGCCCAACATCGCTCTGGCCAGCGAAGCCCGCACCCGGCGGCGGAGCTTCAACCACGCCCTGGGCGCCTTTTTGGATCTGGTTGCGGTCAACCTGGCGGCCGGCCGGGGCGTGGAAGGGGCGCTCGACAATGCCGCGGGCGCGGGACGGGGTTGGGCGTTCGGCGAAATCCGCCAGGCGTTGTATCGGGCCAAGATCATGGGTGACACCCCTTGGAGCGGTCTCGACCAGTTGGGCATCGAACTCGGAGTTCCCGACCTCCGGGAACTCGCCGCTTCGGTCAGCCTGGCGGGCGACAACGGCGCCAAGATCCGGACCAGCCTGGCCGCCAAGGCCCAAGCGCTGCGGGTGAAGGGCTTGGCCGAAGTCGAGGCCGCGGCGCAGTCCGCCAGCGAACGAATGTCTCTTCCCGTAATCCTATTGCTGTGCGGATTCGTATTGTTTATCGGATTTCCCGCCATTGCGCGGGTGCTGGAGGGCGTCTGAGCTTTTCAGGCGGATCGATTCATCAATCACGATAGGAGGAAATACGAACATGATGTGGTTGCCAACGCTCATTTGGTTGCGGGCCCGCTGGGAAGCCGCCAGGCAGGACGAGGCTGGTATGACGACCGAAACCGTCATTCTTATCGCCATATTCGCCGGGTTGGCAATCGCGGCCGGAGCCATCATCGTGGCCAAAGTCATCAGTAAAGCCAACAGCATCCCGACCAGTTAATGGGGAAAAGGGGCGCCGGGCGCGATTCGGGTGCCGCGACCCTTGAGGCCGTGCTGGTCTTCCCGGTGCTGCTGCTCTTGATCATGTTCAGCATTCAGGTTGCGCTGTGGTACCACGCGGCCAGTTTGGCGGGCGCGGCGGCCCAGGACGGAGTAAGGGCCGCCCGGGTACAGGGAGGCCGCGCCAACGACGGCATCGACCGGGCCAACCAGCTGCTGGACCAGGCTGGGCCGAGCATTCTCGAAGGGCGCCGGGTCACCGCTTCACGCACGCCGGACGTAGCCCGGGTCGAGGTCCGGGGCCGCTGTATCGCACTGGTGCCGTTGGTGTCCCTGCCCGTTCACGCCGTCGCCGAGAGCAGTACGGAGTTGTTCCGGGGGAGGCTGGCACGGTGACCGAGGATGGGTCGGCGGCGGTGGAGCTCGTCCTGATCACCCCCGTATTACTGCTGTTGATGATGTTCGCACTGGTAGCGGGGCGGTTTGCCCTGGCCCGCAACCAGGTCATCGAGGCGGCCCGTGACGCCGCCCGGGAGGCGTCGACCTGGCCAACCGCCCGCGCCGCCACCGGGGCGGGGGTCCAGCGGGGCTTGGACAGCTTGCACGCCGGCAAGGTGTCGTGCCAGGGGCCCCAGGTCGTCATCGACGCGTCCCGGCTGCATCCCGGCGGTGAGGTCGTCGCCGATGTCCGCTGCACCGTCGCCCTCGACGACGTGTTGGGAATGAGGATCGTTGGGGCGCGGACGTTCTCCGCCCGAGCCGTGGCGGTGGTCGACACGTTCCGGAGCGGAGGATGAGCATCCCGGCGCGGGTCACCGACGTGCCAGGGCGGGGCGAGGCCGGGATGGTTACCGCCTTTGTCGTGGTCATGACCATGGCACTGGTGCTGTTCATCGGGCTCGTCCTGGACGGCGGGTACACCTTGGCCGCTCGACGCGAGGCGATCGACGAGGCCGATGGCGCGGCCCGGGCCGCGGCCCAAGCCGTCAATCCCCTGACTCGCACGTCGGGCGCGGCGCGGTTGGATCCCAACCAGGCGCAGGCCGCGGTGGACCGTTTTCTCAGCCCCACCGGGCACAGCGGCCAAGCGTCGGTGAACGGTGACGCGGTGACGGTCACCGTGTCATTCCCCCAGCGGCTGTACATCCTCGGCGCCGGAGGGCTGTTCTCGGTCACCGTCAGCGGCCGAGGATCGGCCCGCGCCGTGCTGGGCGTCAAAACGGGCGGGGCTCCATGAACCGCACGGCCACCCGCGCGGGTCGGGCGGTCCGGGGGCTGGCGGCCCTGGCAGGGCTGACGGCGACGGTCTTCGGGGTGCCCCTCGGCCTCATGGCGGTCGGCCAAGGCCCTCCGGGCGGTGTCCCCCCGGCTCGCACGCTGGCCCATGGGTTCGCCCAAAGCGTCAGCGACACCACGCTGCTGCGGGCGGCGGCCCTGTTGTGCTGGCTGTTGTGGGCCCTTTTCGTGCTGGCGGTCGCGATCGAGATCGCCCGGCTGCTGGTGGGCGTGGGCCGGGGTCATAAGTTCCCGCGCGGGCGACTCGGTGTGCCCGGGCTGCAAGGTTGGGCCCGGACGCTGGTGCTCAGCGCCGCCCTCCTTCTGCCCCAACGAGCAATGACGAGCGCGATTGCTCTCCCCGGGACGGGCGCTCCGGGACCGGCGATCGCGCAGGCCGTGGCATGGACCGCGGCGAAGGCCGTGCCGTCGACGCCGGCGGCCGTCCCTCGGAATTCGAGCGAGGCACGTCGCTATGTCGTTAAGCGCTACGACTCGTTGTGGGCCATTGCCGAGCGCCACCTCGGCCGCGGCACCCGTTGGCGGGAGATCCGCGACGAGGCAGGACATCGCCTGGGAGGCGACGGCGCCTCAGCGCGAATCATCTACCCGGGCGAAGTGGTTCTTTTACCACACGACGGGACGTCGTTGGCCCGGCCGGGAGGGCCCGTGCCTTCCCGGGTGCCCCATCATTGGCCCACCGGCTCGACCCGGGCCCGCCGGGCAACGTCGGCGCCGGACCACTCGCCCGCGGCAGCACCGATCGCCTCCCCGCCGCCCCCCGCTGCCCCGGGCAGGGCCGGTGGGGCCGCCCCAGCAGCGAGTGCATCCCAGTCGCCCGTTGCTGCGCCGTTGCCGGCGCCGTCGGT
>JALYXV010000243.1 GCA_030947025.1 Actinomycetota bacterium
CTCGACAGCTTCCACCCATCAGCGTGAACCACGATTGACGACACCGACCTCAACTGGGCGTCACGACGGACAGCCTCGGCTCAGCCAGAGTCAAGAGCCACCCGCGTAGATCGGGAGGGTTTGGCCAAACTCGCCAGGACGCCCACGCTCGGTGTCGACCCCCGCCGTGAGAAACATCCGCACCAGATTCCGAAGGCCCGTCACTTCTGGCGACGAGCGCCCAACGGCACATATGGGCGCCCTTGGTCGCAGCCGCATCTGGGGCGACGTCGCTATTATGCGCTCCCCGTCCAGGCAGACGACCCTCGCGGACCGTCTGATTTTGCCCGCGCAGGACTCTCTGACGGCGGGAACGCCGGCCGCCCAGTTGAGGCGTTCGGTGTCGATGGGCACCGGGTTGCGGACCGGCCGGCCGCTGGTGGTCGACGACAAGCCGGTGTCCCCTGCCGGACCTAGCGATGTGTCGCGGCAGGAATCGCCAGTTGCCGGTAGGCCGCCATCGGGTTTTGGTCGTCGGCGGTGAGGACTTGGATGGAGACGTGGTCGGCGACGGCGCCGCCCGTCGCGTATCGTGGAACATGTGGCGACCCGCCCGCTCCATCTTGATCCGCCATTGCAGGATGCCGTGGACCGCGCTCGCGATGCGTTCGCGGCAGCCGGACAGCTGCAACCGAAGCGGGGACGGTATCGGACGTCGCTTGGCGACCAGGAGCGTACCGCGGTCGCAATGATCCTCAGCGACGGAACCTACCGTCGATTGGCTGACGCAGTGGCCACGGGAGACTCTGAGATCGCTGACTTGTGACAAGACGAGTCCGTCAACGTGCTCGTCGTCGATGACGCTCTGCTGCTCGCCGTTCTTGCCGAGACGGCCACGGCCGACCTTCAGACTGCCGTTGATAACGGCGAGTTGTTCTCGACGGGTTCGTGGTACTGGAGGTTGAGCCGGGCTTTGCATGACCGCGCCTCGGTCGGCGTCCTTTCTCGAGCGTTGGACGATCTCACGCCGATCAGCAGGCAAGGGTGATCGCTTCGGTCGAACGCCTCCCTGAGCAGGTTGGACTTCTCAGCCTGCGCGAGCTGGTGCCAGTGATGACAGCGCTCGACACGCGCCGACGCCTCAACCTGCTCACCGCCGAGGCTGTAGCGGTGGCCGTCGTCCTCGACGCCACGATCGTCGTCACGACAGAGTCCGCACTATTGACTGAGACCTGTAGGGATCTCGGCGTCGACTTGAGGCGGATAGACCAGTAGCCGACTCGCCGGAGTTGGGCGCTGGCATTGGGATCGCAGATCCCCCGATCTCGCGGTGTGAGGCGGATCGAAACAGGCCCCGGGGAGTGAGCGAACGTCGCCCAAGACGTGGCTCTCGGCGCACATCCGACCGGGTCCGAAAGCAACCCGTGCCGGAGCACTGCGGGCGACAGACTGGGAGGACGGCCGAGCCAGGACCAGCAGACCGCCGTCAAACTCGGGGTAACGATCCCGTCGCCGCCTGGCCAAGCCTCAACGACCTCGACCACCCGGGAGCCGAGCACCCCGTGGGGAGGGCATAGTGGTGAGGTGGCCGCGCTTGAGTACTCGGTGACCCACTGGGAGGGTCGACAATGGGATTGGACGCTGTTCGAGGGCGCAGAACGGTTCCTACGAGAGCGGGCGATCGAAGGCGACGACCAGGCCAACATCGAGTTGCGGCTGAACGATTCACAGGGTGGACTCGGCGTGGCAACAGTTACCGAGGGAAGAGAGCGAGTGGCTCATGAAGGAACGAGCCCGGTCTCCATCACGCTCGAGATGCGCTCCCGGTCAGAAGGTCTTGCCGGAACGTTCTCAGTAGCTTCTGTTCCGGACCATGGACGCTACCGGGCCACGATGCAATTCCGCAGTCCGCGCGCGTCGGACGTGCGACGATGCAAGGCTGAGTTTGATCAGTGGTTGGGGCGGCAGGAAGCTGCTTCCGTTGCCGGGGCAGGGCCGAACAGGGGCTCAGCGAGCATCGAAGCTGGGAGGACCGAAACCGCGATCGTAAAGGCTGAGCCGGTCAGGTCATGGTGGCGTCCCGACCTCCGAAATATTCGGGACAATCTCATCTCGAACCTCATCTGGATTATTCTCGTCGCGGTCGTGCTCGGTCTTGGTGCTTACTTGGGCTTTCGCTAGCAGTACGCCTGAACGACGGGACATCTATACAGCGCGTCGCGGCACCGGCGCATTGCGGCACCTATGTGTCGGGTCAAGAGACGTGTTGAGGTGACCGAGAGCGTGATTATGCGCCAGTTCGGTCGGGCCGCAGTTCCGGGACCTGACATCGGGACCGCCCGAACGGAGGGGACCGTCATTGGTGCGTCCATCCCCCGCGGCCTCGGGGCGGACTGGTTGGGGTCGCCGCCCGCCGCATTGCGAATGGTGCAGCAGGCTGCGGTGACGCTGTCGGTGGGGTCTTGCTAAAAACGCGGGCATGGGCGGCGCGCTCACCTGGTGACCGCCAACTGCGGGGCAGGAGCCGTCGGTAGTGTTGTAGGTGTTGGCGAACCACTGGTTGGGACACGATGGAACCTGTGGGGGGTTGTTGGGGTCGCCTCCGTTGAGGTCCTTGTAGAAACATCCGGCCTGGCTGTCGTGGAAGGGCGCCAGGCCGTTACCGGTGGCGGTGTTCGAGATGATCCGGCTGGCGAAACCGTTGACAAGGATGCCGCAGTTGGAGTTGCCGTCGACGGTGTTGCCCTCTATCAGGCCCTGAAGGTTGGGCGTGGACATGAGGAGGGGTTGGAGTCCGACCCGATGCCGTTCACGCTGTCGCCTTGACCGCTGAGGTTGGAAGTGTTCCCAATGATCTGTTCCTGGGTGTTGGCCCGGTCCGAGATCCCGTAGCGATACCCCCGCAGCACGGTGTTGTTGATGACCTGGTTGCCGGCCTGCGAAGCTCCCCCGGTCCGGGAGGAAGAAGTCGAGGAACGCGTTCAGTTCGATGTTGGCTCCGGTTCCGACCCCGTTGATGCCGACGGAGAAGTTGTCCGTCACGGTGTTTGCCTGTATGAGGTTGTGGTCCGCCAGGCGTCCGAGCACCCCGATGTTGTCGAACGGTCCGTTGCGGGAAACGTGGTTGTGGATGATCTTGTTGTTCGCCGAGTATTCGAGCAGGATGCCATCACCGAACGCGTACTGGTCGTAGGAGCCGACGTTGTCTTGAACCGTCATGTTCGACACCGTGGTGGCGGTGCTGTTGATAAGGGCCACGCCAGAGGAGAAGTGGTCGACCTGGCCGCCGGTCACCGTGACCCCGGTGCGACCCGACACCAGGATCCCGGCGTACTGGCCGGTCCCCGCCGGGCCCGAACCGAAGACCCGATGCCTGTTCAGGTTCAAGGTGACATGGTCGGCGTCGACCACGATGCCCGTCCCCGGATACGGCCCGACATCGTGGGTCAGGGTGAGTGAAGCGGTGACAACTTGGCCGCATCCCCCACGGGGGCGGCTGGCCCGGGATGAACCTCGCGGACCCGGACACTGCCACTGTCGGTGAGGAACAAGTCTCCTGAGCTGTCCAAGGCCAACGATCCGCCCCCCGAGGGCAGCTCGGCGTCAACCGCACGGCCGCCGTCGCCGCCGTAGCCGGTGGAACCAGTGCCCGCCACCAATCGCACCACACCCCCCGGGTCGATCTTCACGATCCGGGCGTAGCCGTCATAGATATACAAGCTGCCGTCGCCACCCAATGCCAGGCCGGTCGGGGTGTTCACGTGGGCTTGGAGGGCCGGCCTACCGATGCCGGCTAAACCGATCGCCCCGTCGCCGGCCGCGGTGGTGATGATCCCGGTGGTGGCGTCGACCTGGCGGACCCGGCTGTGAGGCCTATCCGCGATGAACAGATTTCCCGACCCGTCGACTACGACATCAGCCGCGCCCAAACTGGCCGAGGTGGCCGGGCCACCGTCGCCCCCGAACGCGCCGCCTCGGCCGGTGCCGGCCACCGTGGTGATGACGCCCGACCGGGTGACCATACGCACCCGGGGTCCATCGGCGATGAACAATGTGCCCGCCGGCCACCTTGGGTTGCCGGCGCCGACCACGAACAAGCCGTTCAGGTTTTGAAGCGCGGCCGCGGTGGCCGGCCCGCCATCGCCCACTCCGTCAGGCGGATTGCCGCCGCCGGCGACCGTGGTGATGATCCCGGTGGTGGCGTCGACCCGGCGGACCCGGCCGCTGTCCTGGTCGCCGATGAACAAGTCGCCCGCCGCGTCGCCGGCCAACGCCACCGGCTTAAGCAGCTTGGCGGCCGTGGCCGGGGAGCCGTCGCCCAACCCGTCGGGCGGGTTACCGCCGCCCGCCACAGTAGTGATGATCCCGGCCGGGTCGACCTTGCGCACCCGGCTTATACCACTGTCCAGACCGTTGTCGCCGATGAAGGTGCTGGCCCCGATGGTGGCCACAGCAAGCGGTCCCAACCGAACCGCTGTCGCCGGGCCGCCGTCGCCGGTGTTCGGGCCACCGGCCACCGTCGAGATGATCCCCGTGGTGGGATCGACCTTGCGGACTCGGCCGCCGTTGGCGCCGTCAGTAAGGTACAAGACGCCCGCGGCGTCGAAAACGATGTCCTTCAGGTTTCCTATGGCGGCCGTGGTGGCGGGGCCGCCGTCGCCCAGACCGTCAGGGGGGCTGCCGCCGCCAGCGATGGTGGTGATGATCCCGGTTGTGCGATCCACCCGGCGGACCCGTCCACTGTTGGCGTCGCAGATCACCAAGTTCCCGCCGCGATCGAAGTCCACACATTGGGGGTTCATGGCCGCCGAAGTGGCAGGCCCGCCGTCGCCCAGACCGTCGGCTGGGCTACCGCCGCCCGCATAGGTGGTAATGATCCCAGTTCGGGCGTCGACGCGTCGGACGCGATCCCCGCCCCAAAGAGTGCTCGCGCCGATAAACACGTTGCCGCCACCATCGACCGCGATGTCACCAGGCTGGCTCGGCGGAGGGGAACCAGGGCCAAACGACGGGAACGCGGCCAAGGTGGCCGGCCCGCCGTCGCCGAGACCGTCAGCTGGGATCGCAACGTTCGGGGGTGTGCCGCCCCCTGCCACGGTGGTGATGATCCCAGTCCGGCCGTCCACCCTGCGTACCCGGCCGTTGCCCGGGTCGGAGGTGAACACGTCACCCGCCCGGTCAACAGCGAAGCCTGTCCCGGTATACAGGTAAAACTGGCCTGGCTCGTGAAAATAGCCCTCGGACTTGAAAAGGCGCAGGTTGGCCTGCGTGGCCGGTCCGCCGTCGCCGCTGAACCCGCCGATATTGTTGGCGTTCCCGCCACCGGCCACCGTCGTGATCACCCCGGTTCCCGCCGCCACCTTCCGCACACGCTGATTGCCGCTATCAAGGACATAGCCATTCCCGGCCCCGTCGAGACCAACATCGAACGGGTTCGACAGCTGAGCCGCCGAAGCCAACCCGCCATCGCCGCTGAACCCCTGGCTGGCAGAACCCGCCACCGTCGAGATCAAACCCGTGGCGGCACTGATCAAACGGACACGGTCAAATCCAAAATCAGGCGGGGCCGAGCCGTACGCTTCCCTACTCGTGGTGAACAGCACATTTCCCGACCCATCGACAGCCAAACCCCACGGACTCAGATTGCCAAAGTTCCCCAATTGAACCCGGCTCGCAAGGGCGCCGTCGCCCACCCCGCCCCCGGCGAAAGTCGTGATCATCCCGACGGCCGCCGGCGCGGACTGAACCACCGCCCCCCTGGTCGGCTGCGCTGCCCAGACGGCGTTCATCGGCACCACGAGCCCGGCCACCACGGCAACTGATATCAAGATGACGGCCAGAGACGAGCGGCGCCTTCGGTTTGAGGTTCCCAATCCATTGCGGTGAACCAGGTTGCTCTCGCCTCCCACCTCCCTGAATGCGGCCAGTCGACATCCTGCCCACGTTCATCACACCGGCCACATTTCCATTTGTGACCTCACCGGGTCATTGTGAAGACATTCTGGCACGGCAAAATCGGTGAAACAACACCGCAACATCTGTCCCATGTCCGTGCCCACCGACCGGGTGTGCTGACAAACCCGGCTGCCCTGGGTCATCTCAGCCAACCGACATGCCGTCGGTTGTCATGCACTCCGGACCTTTCTGTTGTGATAGCGCATCCCGGCACATATGCGACCCGTCCGTTGGCCGGTTCTGAGCGTAAGCATCGAGTGTTATGGGCGTCGCCACGTGGATGTTGAACGCCCAACTCACGATCGGACAGACCCGAGAAGGTGTAGACAGTGTAGACAGACAGCGCGCTACGATCTCCTCATGTCCACGACGACCATCGACAAGACGCTCAGGCGGCTGCGACACGAGGCCCTGTCGAACAGCGACATCGCGGAGGCACTCGAGTTCCTTGCCGACGGCACCGAGACCGAGGACCCATTCGCCCAAGTGGACCAACGGGTGGTCACCGCCGTGCGGGCGATCAACCGCCGCCGCCAGCTTCACCGTCGTGCAGAGCTGCGAGATCGGTCCCTCACCACTACTCAAGTTGTCTCCCTCATTGCCTCGATCTCCGATCGTAAAGGCGTTGACCGTCGACGTAAGCGTGGCCGGCTGCTCGGCGTCAAGGAATCCGGGATGATCCTGCACCCAATCTGGCAGTTCGACGCCGACGGCGGCGACACTCGACCAGGCCTCGATGTCCTTCTCGCCGCGTTGTTCGAGGTCACATCGGGACCTGCAGCCGGCGACGCGGTCATGACCATGCCCCGCAACGACCTGGACGGGCGGAGCATCGCCGACCTTTTCGCCGCGGGCCGCGTCGAACTCGCTGTGCAACTCATCCGCATGGCGGGAGATCAATCCTGACCTCGTTTCCGCCAGATCGTCCCGACCACCTGCGAACCGAGCGGGTCACCGATCGATGGTGGCGGATCGATGGCCAGCACCCCACCGATTGGATGTGGGACCCGTTCCCAACCCCACGCCACCGCTTCGACCCGGCATCGGGCCGCTTCCGCGTGCGCTACGCCGCCAATCGCCCACTTGCTGCGGTCCGCGAGCGGTTCCCTGGCAGAAACCTTACCGTCGCTGACGGCGACTTGTACCTCGTCGAGCTCGCCGCCCATGCCGCGAGCCTGCACTTTACCCACCAAGCCATCCTGAACGCCCTTGGCGTCGATGACCGCATCAACACTGGCCGGGTTGACATCCCAGGCCGCGGCGGTGACCCGCTGCTCGATGCTTGCCAGCGTCTCGCGGATGCCGTCTACGACTGGTGGGCCGGCACACCTCCCCCCCTCGTATACCGCACCCGGAGCGTCCCTAGCGCCCGATCGATGGCATTCACAGTTCACGCCGGACTCCAACTCGTGCAGGCCCGACCACTCCGCGACGCTCGACACCTCGTCGCCGAACTCGTCGCACGTCACGGCTTCTCGGTGCCGTCGTCTTGGCTCGACTGAAACGGGCGAGCCGACCACATGATCGGACAAGGCTTCGGCCAGAACCAGTTGCCGAGCAGGTATGGGACGGGGAGGGGAGCGGTCGGACGAAAGGAGCGTGCCGGCGGGTTGGCGTCCGGGGCCGAGTTCTTCGCCGCCGGCTGGGCACGGTGCCACGGCTGGAAGGTGATGATCGCCAACGTGGGTGGTGCACCGACGGTCAGATGCCATTACGGCTGCGCCCATCCTCCGCGGCCCCGGGAGGCGCCGGGGGGGATTACAGGTCGCCGGAGTGCGGCATTCGGCGCCACCGGCCTGGGTGGTGCCGTTGGCGCCTGGGTGCGAGCGGGCGGCGGAGGGACTTTGTGACCGGCGATGGTGGTGCAGGGACTGTCAGTGGTGCTGTAGGTGTTCGCCAGCCACTGGTTGGGACACGATGGCGGTTGGGAACCGCCGTTGTCGGTGAGGTCGGAGTAGTCGCAGTTAGAGCTGTTTGGGATGGGGTTGAACCCGTTCCCGGTTGCGGTGTTTGCGATAATTCGGCTGCCGAAGCCGTACGCCACGATGCCGCAGTCCGAGTTGCCGTTGACGGTGTTTCCTGGATCAGGCCCTGAAGATTTTGTGTGGATGCCAGTAGAGGCTGGAGTCCCATGCCCACCCCGTTGACGGAGTCTCCTGCCCCGCTGCCGGTGGACGTGTTCCCGATGATCTGTTCTCGTACGTTGGCCCGATCCGAGATCCCGTTGCGGTACGCCCGCAGGGAGGTGTTGTGGATGACCTGGTTGCCGACCTGCGACGCCCCCCGGTCGGGCAGGCCGAAGTCAAGGAACGCGTTCAACTCGATATTGGCGCCGATACCTACGCTGTTCAGGCCAACGGAGAAGTTGTCCGTCGTCGTGTTGGACTGGATGAGGTTGTGGTCTGACCGGACTCCGAGCACGCCGATGTTGTCGTAGATCCCGTTGCGGGAAACGTGGTTGCTGATGATCCTGTTGTTCGCCGAGTATTCGAGCAGAATTCCATCGGCGAACGCGTATTGGTCGTAGGAGCCGACATTGTCCGAAACAGTCATGTTTGACACGGTGGTGCCGGTGCTGTTGATGACGGCCACTCCGGTCGAGAAGTGGTCGACTTGGCCGCCGGTGACCGCAACCCCGGTCCGACCCGACACCAGGATCCCGGCGTACTGGCCGGTCCCCGCACTGCCCCCGCCGAAGACTCGGTGGCCGTTTAGGTTCAACGTCACCTGGTCGGCGCCGACCACGATGCCGGTACCGGCGCATGGCCCGACATCGTGGGTCCGGGTGAGTGAGGCGGTGATCACCTGGCCGCAGCCTCCCATCGGTGCGATCGGCCCCGGGTGGACCTCGCGGACCCGGAGACTGCCAGAGTCGGTGAGAAACAGGTTCCCTGAGCCATCCAAGGCCAGCGATCCGCCCCCAGACGGCAGTTCGGCGTCGATGGCCCGGCCGCCGTCGCCGCCGTAGCCGGTGGCACCCGTGCCGGCCACCAGACGCAGTACACCGCCGGAGTCGAGTTTCACGATCCGGGCGTATCCGTCGTAGATGAACAAACTGCCGTCTGCACCCAATGCCAGGCCGGTCGGGATGTTCACATGGGCCTGAACGGCCGGGAGGCCTATCCCGGCCAGCCCGAATGACCCGTCGCCGGCCACGGTGGTAATGATTCCGCTGGAGGCGGCGACCCGTCGGATCCGGCTGTGGACCACATCGGAGATGAGCAGATTCCCGGCCGCGTCGACCACGACACCAGCTGGGGTCAGACTGGCCGAGGTGGCCGAGCTGCCGTCCCCGCCGAACGGGCCATCGGACCCGTTTCCGGCCACGGTGGTGACAATCCCGGACGGGTCGACCATACGCACCCGGTTTTGGTCGGCGATGAACAACGTGCCCGCCGGCCACCTCCGATTCCCGCTACCCACCGCGAACAGACCGTTGACAGCGTGGAACGCGGCCGCGGTGGCCGGCCCCCCATCGCCCACCCCGTCGGGCGGATTGCCCCCGCCCGCCACAGTCGTGATGATCCCGCTGTGGCCGTCGACCTTGCGGACCCTGCCCCGGTCGCCGATCAGCAGATCGCCTGCGGCGTCGCCGGTCAGCGCCGCGGGGAGGACCGCGGCCGACAGGGCTGGGCCGCCATCGCCGAAGCCGTCCGCGGGGCTACCGCCGCCGGCCACTGTGGTGATCATCCCCGACGGGTCGACCATACGGACCCGGCTGATACCGGTACCTGGGCCGCCGTCGCCGATGAAGGTGTTGGCCCCGATGGTGGTGACCGCCAGCGGCCCCAGCCGCGCCGATGTGGCCGGGCCTCCGTCGCCGATATGGCCCGGGCCGCCGGCCACCGTTGAGATGATCCCCGAACTCGGGTCGACCTTGCGGACTCGGCCGCCATTGGAATCGGTGAGGTACACGGCGCCACCGGCATCCACAGCAACGTCCTGTGGTCCCGCGATGGCGCCGGCAGGGCCGGGCCTCCGTCGCCGAGGCCGTCGGCCGGGCTGCCGCCACCGGCGATAGTGGTGATGATCCCGGTAGTACGGTCCACCCGACGCAGCCGTCCCCTGTCGCAGAGCACCAAGTTCCCGCCCCGGTCGACATCCACGCAGGTCGGGTTCATGGCAGCCGATGTCGCCGGGCCGCCGTCACCTAGCGCGTCCGCCGGGCTTCCACCGCCCGCGTAGGTAGTGATGATCCCAGTTCGGGCGTCGATGCGTCGGACACGGTCGTCACCCCAGGTGATGCTGGCGCCGATGAACAAGTTGCCTGCACCGTCGACCGCGACGTCACCAGGTTGGCTCTGGGGGTCGCAACCGCAGCCCAGCGTGGGAAACGCGGCCAACGTGGCCGGTCCACCATCGCCCAGACCGTCAGGTGGGATATAGACGTTGGGCGGGATCCCGCTGCCCGCCACTGTGGTGATGATCCCGGTCCGGCCGTCGACCCTGCGGATCCGGCCGTTGTTGGCGTCTGAAATGAACAGATCCCCCGCCTGGTCAACCGCCAACCCTGAGCGGGCAACGTATTGGAACTGGCCCGGCGCGAACGAGTCGGGCTCCGGCCTGAAAAGGCGCAGGTCGGCCTTGGTGGCCGGTCCGCCGTCGCCGCTGAAATCGCCGATGTTGTTGCCGTTGCCGCCACCGACCACCGTCGTGACCACTCCACTGCCAGCAGCCACCTTCCGGACCCGCTGGTTGCCACTGTCGAGGACGTACATGTTCCCAGCCCCGTCGAAACCCACGTCAGAGGGGTTGGACACCTGGGCCTGCGCAGCCGGTCCGCCGTCGCCGCTGAACCGCTGGGAGGCGCTGCCCAGCACCGTCGAGACCACGCCCGTCGCGGCATCGATCCTGCGCACACGGTCAGATCCCAGCCCGCTTGGATTGCGGAAATAGGTCCCTGTGCCCGAGGTGACCAAAACGTTTCCCGACGGGTCAACACCCAACCCAGACACATTCGACTGACCGCCCATCAGTATCGCCTTCGTGGCAGGGCCGCCGTCGCCCACCCCTCCCCCGGCGAACGTGGTGATCGTCGCCGGGCCGGTCGCGGCCACGGAGCCGGCGGCAACCGACGCGGTCGACGCAGCCGAAACGGTGGTTGCAGTCATCGGTACCACCAGTCCGGCAACAAGGGCGGCGCCGACCGGGATAGCTGCCAGACGCGATCGGCGTCGCATCGACTTCTCAACCCGTTCCGAGCACTCAGCGTCGCTCATCTCGTTGCCCCTTCTTGAGTGCAGCCACTCGCTGCTGCGGTTTCGGACCGTGCGACCGGGTCGGAATAGCCGGTGGTGGTAGTCGCCTCCACACCGCGTCGTTTCTGCCGACCGTCTCGGTGGTAGGCGAAGACTTCCACAACCAACGCCACGAATCCAGCGCCCGCCGGCCGGTTGTTTGGCGCAAAGTGCCGGGTGTCATTACCTACAGCCGCCCATCCCGAGCCAGTGAAATACCGTCCATTCCTATGCATTCCAGAACCCTGCTGTTCTTATAGCGCATCGCGGCACATATGGGTGCTTTGCGAGCGCGCAAGGCAGACGTCTTTGAGCCTTATGTGCGCCCCACTGCGCCGCGTTACTCGACTGGGTGCCGTGGGCGGCGCCACCGGGCGGGTGGGGCGTGGCGGGTTTCCGGATTGCGTTGTGCCCGGTACCGACGCGGGCCAAGTCGTTCTGTCCTGCTGTTACGACCTGCGTTGAGGGATTACTGATGACGGACTGCAACACACGGGTCGCACGAGGTTCCAGACGGGCGCCGGCCAGGATCATGGCGATCACAGCGGGATGTCCGGGCGCCCCTTGGATTCACCTGATTGCCTGGGCGCCGCCGCGGCGGCGGCAACTGCTTTGGGAGCGGGCGGCGGGTTGGGGCCCGATCCGCCGGCGGTCGTGCACGGGGGGTTGTAACCGCCGCTGCCCCAGATGTTCCCCTGCCAGACGTTGGTGCCGCAGCCGCCGCCGGGGTCGCCGAGATCAATCAAGTCGTAGGAGAATGGGCTGTTCGCGATTTTGTGGAAGGTGGCGTCGTTGCCACCGGTGCGGTTGCCGATGATGTGGTTGCCCTCCATCCCGTTGATCGCAATGCCGTTGGCCCCGTTGCCAAGAACCGTGTTGGCCTGCACGAGGTCATTGGTGTTCACGGTGGCCGGGGGGCCGCTGAACTGGATCGCGATGCCATCGTTGGGCCGTGTGTTGTAGTCCAGCCCGTTGCGTTCGATGTCGTTGCCCTTGATGGTGGCGTTGAGGTTCGAACTGCTGACGAGGCCGGACGCCTGGTTGTCTGTGATGGTGTTGGCGATGAAGTTGTTCCCGGAAAGTGACTGACCGCGGTCGGCAGCGGTGAGGACGGAGTTGAGGTCGATGCCCTCGCCGTCCTGGCGGTCGACGACCGAGCCGACGGTGTTGGTGATGGTGTTGGACTGGACAAGGTTGCCGTCGGCACCGACGCCGAAGATCCCGATCCCGTCGTACCAGCCGTTGTGGTTGATGGTGTTGGCGGTGATTCGGTTACGGGCGGAACGCAAGATCGCGATCCCATCTCCGAGTTGGGACCCGAAGCCGGCGATGTCGGGGCCGATGTTGTCGTGGATGTTCATGCTGATGACCCGGTTGTTGGCGCCCCGGTTGATGAGGATGCCGGCGTCGAAGCCGGATACAACGCCGCCCACGATGGTGACACCGGTGCGGCCGGGCAGGCGGATCCCCGGGTGGGTGCCGTCGTTGGAGGCGCCGAAGCCGAAGATGCGGTGACCGGCCAGGTTCAAGGTGATGTTGTCGGTTCCGATGATCACCCCATCGCCTCGGCACGGGCCGATGTCGGCGGTCAGCACGGTGGTCTTGGTGATCACCTGACCGCACCCGTTGCCGTTGGCGAACACGCTCGCGGTGGCCCCGTTGTTGGCGGGGGTCGGGTCGACCTGGTCGCCTGAGACGGTGGCGCTGTTGGTGATCAGCCCCGGTTTGGGCATCACGGTGATGGCCACCGTGGCCTGGGCCGCCGACGCCAACCCGCCCAGCTTGCAGGTCACGGTACCGGCCGACTGGGTGCAAGTGCCTTGGGAGGACACCGCCGATTGGAGAACGGCGCCCGTCGGGAGCGGGTCGACAACATTGACGCCCGTGGCGTCGGTGGGCCCGTTGTTGGTTGCAGTCACGGAGTAGGTCAGGGGCTGGCCGAAAGCCACCACCTTTGGTGTGGCGGTCTTGGTCAGGGCCAGGTCGGCGGCGTTGACGTACACCACCGCGGTTGCCGTGTTGTTGCCCGGGTGGGGGTCGGTCTCGTGGGCGGCCACGGTGGCGGTGTTGGTCAGCTTGGTGGAGATGGTGGGGGCGGTCACCGCCACAGTGACCGTGGCCGTGGTGTTGGCCGCCATTCTGCCCAGCGAGCAAGTAACGGTGCCGGCCGACTGGGCGCAAGTCCCCTGGGTGGCGTTAGCCGACACGAAGGTGACGCCGGCCGGCAGGGGGTCGGTGACGGTGACCCCGGTGGCCGGGCCGACCGTCCCGGGGTTTTGGACAGCGAGCGTGTAGGTGATCGGCCCCCCGCCCGCGACCAGGGTGGGCGACGCGGTCTTGGCGATCGATAGGCGGTCTTTGGAGATGTAGCTGGTGACGAAGGCATCCTGGTTGCTGCCCCCGAAGGCGGGTTGGAACGGGTTGACGGTGGGGAAGTCGGTGGAGGTGGTGATCCCGGTCACGTCGACGATCGTCGAGTTAACGGCCACGCTGAAGGCCGACTCGGCGTTGGTTCCGCCCAGGTAGGTGGAAAACGGCAGGGCGGTGCCGCCGGCGCTGAGCTGGGCCACGAAGGCGTCGCCGTTGCCGCCGGGGGCGGCCTGGGTGGGGTTGGCGGTCGGGAAATCCGTCGAGGTGGCGTCGCCCACCACGAATGCCGTCCCGTTCGGGCCGACGGCGATGGCCCGGCCGAAGTCGGTGCCGGTGCCGCCCAGGTAGGTCGAATAAACCAGGGCGCCGGTGGGGTCGAACTTGGCCACCACCGCGTTCGCGGTGCCTTTGTTGGTCGTCTGGTAGGCACCGGCGGTGGTCGGGAAGTCGGTCGACATGGTGCCCGCGGTGACATAGGCGTCACCCGCACCATCAACTGCCACACCGCCCGGATCATTGGTGGCGAAGTCGTTGCCGGAGCCGCCCAAATAGGTGGCGTAGACAAGTCCTGTGCCGGCGGCGTTGAGCTTGAACACGAACAGGTCGAGGCCGCCGTGGTTGGTCGCCTGGAAGGCGCCGGGGGTGACCGGGAAGTCCGTCGAGCCGGTGAATCCTTCCACGATCGCGTTGCCTGAGGCGTCCACCGCGATCCTCTGGCCCTGCTCGTCGTTGCTGCCGCCCACATAGGTTGAGTACACCAGCGACGCCGCCCCCGAAGCCATCGGGTTGAGCTTGGTGACCACGATGTCGTTGCCGCCCTTGGGCGAACTCTGGAACGCCCCCGGGGTGGTCGGCCAGAGTGTGCTCGGGGTGTCGGTGGTGAAGTATGCGTTTCCCGAGCCGTCCACGGCCACCCCCACCGCCGCGCCTAGGTCGCCGCCGAACTGGGCGAACTGGCCGACGTAGGTGGAGTACAACAGGGCCGAGCCGGTCGCGTTCAGCTTGGTCACGAAACCCCCGCCGTGGAGGCCGACCTGGCGGGGCTGGAAGGCGCTGGCGGTGACCGGGAAGTCCGTGGCGATGGTCAGACCGGCCGCCACCGCGTCGCCGGAGGCGTCGACGGCGATGCCCGACCCGAAGGTTTGCTCGTTGGTGCCGCCGAGGAAGGTGGCGTAGACCAGCGAGCCCGTGGGACTGAACTTGGCGACATAGGCGGCGGTGAGGCGGTCCATGCTGGTCTGGAATGCCCTAGCGGTCACGGGGAAGTCGGTCGATTGGCTCGACCCGGCGACGTAGGCGTTGCCCGCCGCGTCTATGGCGATGCCGGTGCCGCTGTTGAGGCCTTGGACGCCGTCAGAGAAGTTGCTCCCCGTGTTGCCGCCCAGGTAGGTGGAATATGCGATGGTTGGGTCGATCACCAGCGGCCGGGCAGTGTCGTAGGCGCCCACCGCCAGATCCACCCGGTTCGCGCCCTGGAGGACGAAACGGCCCGACACCGCCCGGCGGCTGCCGGCCACGTTCTGGTAGAGCTGGGGCGCGGCCTGGGTCAGTTCACCGGCCGGAGTGGACACCACCAAGGTTCCCGACGGACTGAGGTGCACCCCGTTGGTGCCGTCGAAACCGAGGCGGATAACCCCGGGGTTGGCCCGTGGGGCCACGGTCAGGTCGTACTCCAACTTGCCCTGGGTGCCGTAGTAGCGGGCGTCGACACCGGGATAGACCCCGCGGTATTCCACCGCGCCGAATGTCGCCACGTCGGTGTGCCATTTGGCCGGGTCGTTGCCCATCAGGTAGTTGACCCGCCCCGCCGACGGATCCTGGGCCGAACCCTCCGCGGCGGGGTCGGCGCCCACCAGGCGCATGCGCACCACGCGAGCAGGGCCGTTAGCGGATCCCGCTGATGCCAGCGTCGCCCCGTCCGGGCTCAACGCCAGGCTGTAACCGCCGCCCCTTGCCACAAAGTCAGCCCCGGCCGGGGCCTGACCCACATTGGGCTCGAAGGCAAGCGGCGACCGGCCAAACGCCGACGCCCCCCTGGTGGCGGCGGTAGCCGCATCTGGTTCTGGGGCGGCTGGACCGGCTGCCGCCCGTGCAGCCAGTCCGGGCATGGCGGTCGCACCGGCCGCAATCACCGCCACGACACTGAAAAGCCGAAGACACCTTCTCTGGGACATGTCAGCCCTCGCTACTGGATTCGAAACCGCAGTTCATAACGGTAAGACAGCGTTCATTGTGACCGGACCGTTTTACCAGGATGTTCTTTTCGGCAAGTGGGTGAGCGGCGAACCCGCCCACAACCCGCGCCCCATATTCCGTGACCGCTGATCGGTAGGTTGGGTGCATATTGCCGGATATCGGGCGGCGGGTTGGGATCTGCTGGCCGGTGGGTGGGGGGTTTGAGGTGACGGTTGTCGGTCCGTTCATGGGGTGGGGGCGGTCATTTGCCGATGACGACGTTGCCGGCGGAGTCGACCGCGGCGCACAGTTTGGGTGTCGCGGGGCAGGAGACGGCGTAGAGGCTGTTGGGGTCGACGTGGGTGGCTGTCCAGCCGGCGGCGGGGCCGGTGGGGGTGATGGTGGTGATTACGTTGCCGGCGTAGTCGACCGCTACGCACAGGGTGGCGCTGGGGCAGGAGACGCCGGCCATGAAGTTGCCGGCGTCGATGTCGTCGACATTCCAGGCGGTGGCGGGACCGGTGGGGTTGGTGGTGGTGACGGCTCGGCCGGCGTTGTCGACCGCGACGCAGATGTTGGTGGTGGTGCAGGACACCGCGGTGAGCACGAAGGTCGGGTCGATGGCCGCCTTGGACCATCGTGACGCCGCTCCGGTGGGGACCGTTGATGAGATGGCGTTGCCGGCCGAGTCGACCGCGACGCACAAGGTGACGGTCGGGCAGTTGATGGCGGACAGGAAACTGGTCCCCGCCGCCGCGGCGCGCGCTTGGAGGGCGCGGACCGCGCTGACCGGCCGACGGGACGAAGCGTCGGTGCCCGCGGCCGCCTGGGGGTGGGCGGGCCGGTAGGGGGCCAACGCCACGGCGGCGGCGGGGAGACGGGTTTTCTTCCATCCCGACGCGGGACCGGCCGGGTTGGTCGAGGTGACGACGTTGCCCGCGGTGTCGACCGCGGCGCACAGCTTGGCTGAGGGGCATGACACCGCGGTGAAGGAGTTGGCAGTGTCGACGGGGGTGACTGTCCACGACGGCGACGGTGACGCCGGGTTGGTGGAGGTGACGACGTTGCCTGCGTAGTCGACCGCCACACACAGCTTGGTCGACTGGCACGACACGCCCGACAGGCCGTTGACACCGTCGACGTTACGGGGCGCGGCCCACGCCGGCACCGACCCCGCGGGGTTGGTCGAGGTGACCACGTTGCCGTTGAAGTCGACCGCCACGCACAGCCCCGCCGGGCACGACACGGCGCTGATACCGAAGCCGGTGCCGTCGACGTTGACCGACGCCCAGCCCCGGGCGGGGCCGGTGGGGCTGTGGGAGAACACGACGTTGCCGGCGTTGTCGACCGCCACGCACAGCGCCGTCGACGGGCACGACAGCGCGTTAAGGGCGACGCCGGGGTCGACCGCGGCCACCTGCCATGCCGCCGTGGTGGGGGCGGTCGAGGAGACCGCGTTGCCCGCCGCGTCTACTGCGACACAAACGGCGACGGCCGAGCAGGAGATGGCGGTGAGGTTCTGGCCGGCGTCGACCGCGGTTACCTTCCAGGCGCTGGCGGGGCCGGTCGGGGCGGTCGAGGTGACGGCGTTGCCGGCCCCGTCGACCGCGACACACAAGGCGGTCTTGGGGCAGGAGATGGCGTTGAGGGACTGGCCGGCGTCGGCGGCCACGACGGTCCACGCGGACGCGGGCCCGGTCGGGTTGATCGACGACACCACGTTGCCTGCCCCGTCGACGGCCACGCACACCACGATGTTGGGACAGGAGATGGCGTTGAGGGACTGGCCGGGGTCGGCCGCCACGGTCTTCCACGCCGAGCGGCGGCCCAACGGGGCGGTGGAGGAGACAATGTTGCCTGCCCCGTCGACCGCGACGCAGAGAAGAACTGACGGGCACGACAGCCCGTTGAGGCTGTTACCGGGGTCGGCGGCGGCGGTCTTCCATCCCGACGCCGGCCCGGTCGGCTCGGCCGTCGAGACCACGTTGCCTGCACCGTCGACCGCGACGCACTCATGGGCCGTCGGGCACGACAGCGGCCGCAACCCGTTGCCCGGGTCGATGGGGGTGGGCTGGGTCCACGACGACGGCGGCCCGGTCGGATCGTTCGAGGTCACCACGTTGCCGTTGGCGTCGGTGGCCACACACAAGGTGAAGCCCACCGGGCACGACACTCCCACCAGCGGCGTTGTCGACGCGAACGGCGCCACATGGTCGACCAGCAACGGCGGGGCGAACACCAGCGACGACGGCGGGGCGGGCACCGCCGCCACCGCCCGGGTCGCGGCCCCGGCGGTAAAGCCGGCCGAGCCGGCCGTCGCGGCGGCTGCCAAGACCGCCACCGTGGCCAGTGTCGTCGCTCGCCGCCACCGTCCCAGCCGTGTGCCTACTCCCATCAGATATTCCCCCTGTCAGGCCGTCGTCGACGGCAGGTGTCCAAACGACAAGCCACGAGACCTCAGCCGTCAACCGTAAACCGACAACGGGGCCAACTTCATCGGCCATCGCGACTGAGATCCTTGTACACGGTGCGCGGAACATCTACGCGTATCTGGCCGGTCGGGTACACTCAACGGCGAATACTGTCGTGGGAGGCGAAGCGATGCACGCCTGGGGTCGACCGCCGGGCTGGCGGCGGGCAGGGGGCGAAAATATAGGTCGCGGCGACCGATGTTGTGGCCTGGGGGTTCGTCGATCCTGGTGGGATGGGCCGGGCCCGGTGTGCACCTCGATGAGGGCGGGGCCGCGCCGGTGAGAGTTTTGTGTTCGTGCCTGCCGGGGTTCGGGCATTTCAATCCTCTCGTCCCCTTGGCCCGGGCGGCGGCGGGCGCCGGCCACCAGGTGGCCTTCGCCACCGCAGCGGAGTTCTGTCCCCGAGTGGCCGACGCGGGTTTCGCGGCGTTGCCTGCCGGCCTGGGAATGGGCGAGCAGGTGCGACGGGCGGCGCAGGCCTACCCGACCCTGGCGGCGATGGCTGCCGGCCGGGCACGTTTCGAGTCTTTCGTGCCCGCCATGTTGGCCGGGGTGGCCGCCCCCGCCCGGGCCGCCGACCTTGTCCCCCTGGCCCGGCGGTGGAAGCCGGATGTGGTGGTCCATGACGAGGCGGAACTGGCCGGGCCTATCGCGGCCGCGGTGGCGGGCGTGGCGTGGGCCAGCCACAGCGTCGTGTTGCGCCGCCCCGAGACGATGGCCCGCCGGGCCGGCCAGATGATCGCCCCCCTGGCCGCCCGATACGGCGTCGACGTGGGCCCCCAGGCAGGCCTGTACCGCTACCTGCATTTCGACGCCTGCCCGCCCAGCCTCCAGGACCGCTCCGCTCCGCCCATCGCGGCGGCCCATCTGGTCCGCAAAACCGACAACGGCGACACCGCGCCGGGCGGCCGAAGGTGTATGTCACATTGGGGATGCTGTTCAACCGTCGTGAGGTGCTCGCGACGATCCTGGAAGGCGTGGCGGGCGAGGCGGTCAACGTGATCGCCACGGTAGGGGCGGGCACCGTCGAGGCGCTCACACCCCAACCCGCCCATGTGCGCCTGGTGGCCTACAGCCCCCTGTCGCAGCTGCGGGGCACTGTCGATGGTCGTCACCCAGGGGGGCACGTCGATCCTCAGCGCCCTCAGCGCGCCGGCCTGCCGCTACTCGTCCTACCGCAGGGGGCCGACCAGTTCCACAACGCGCCCTAGCCCCGTCCGGGCCGTTCCGCCGCGTCCTCATCGGGATCGGCCTCTTCGGGCTGGGCGAGTAGCTGGCGGCGGTGAGGGTGGCGCCGTTGATGGTGGCATTACCGGCGACACTTTCGTCCACCTTGAGCTGATCCTGCGCACCTGCCGCACCCCTCGGTCTCCTTGCCGTTCGACACAGACAGTCGAGGCGTCGAACCCGACCGCCCCCGGGACAGCCACCCAAGCGTGTCCGACGCCTATGACGGAGGCGCAACACACAGCAGCGGTTCACGATCGTCGGCTTCGCCAACGATAAGAATCCGCAGGGGCGAGGCCTCACCCCTTGCGTCGAGCACGGCCGGCGACGTCGTGTTGCCGTGCGCGGTGCGCGATGCTGGCAGGGCACACCTAGATGTCGAGCGAGAGGAGGAGCACTCAGATATGCACCGTCGCTGAGCTGCACCCCCGTTCTCGCCCGGTCGGGTGAGCGACCCTTCATTGCGCTAGCGCCACCGCGACGTCCCGTCGGGGCAACTGGTGGGCCTCGCGGCCGTGTTGGGCTGGTGCCGCGCCACGTAATCGTGGTCGTCTCCGACACCGCGTGTTGGTCGGGGGACGTTCGGCGTTCTGTATCCCAACAGCAGAAGGAACCAGAAAATGTGTGAGCACAGCTGCGCGAAAGCCGGAGCCGGGGGCTGCGGATTTACGACCACTGCGAACTCCGAGGAGGAGCTGAGAGCCAAGCTGAACGCCCACGTCAAGGCCAAGCATCGGGTCCCTGGAGGGATGACAGACACCATCTACAACTACCTGCGCAAAGTCGCCCAGAAGTGAACGCGCCGACGGGGGAGCCGCTCTTGCAACGGCGCTTCCGTGGGCGACGCCCAGCCCCGAGCCTGGATCCGCCGCCGGATCCGGGCTCGACGGCGCCACGGTTTCGCGACCCGGCCGGAACCCACCTGTGACCGGCTGCCGCGGCCGCCCTGGGCGTGCGCCGTGTAGCCGCTTCGATCGACGGGCTGCGGTCGGCGCGTGGCTGGACGAGATCGAGTGGGCGATTCTCGGCGACAGCCCCGAAGGGCTCGGCACGCCACCACCGCCGGATGCTTGGCTGAGACGCATCCGTATCCGGCCGCGGCCAGTTTCGACGGCGGCGACCTGGACTGCGGCAACGGGCTGCTGTTGCTGATCCGCAAACACATCGACCCGCTCGCACCCGGTCAGCTGTTGGAGATCCTGTCGGTCGAGTCCTCCGTCGAGGAGGACCTGCCGTCGTGGTGCCGCCTCACCGGCAACCAGCTGGTGCATCTGGCCAAAGACGGCGCCCAGCGCAGCTTCCTGGTCAGCAAGGGCCCGTTCGCCCCACCCGTCGACGTCGGCCCGGACCTCGCCCCGGACGAGGCGCCCCTCGCCCCTGGGGACCGGGCCGCCAGGAAGGCCAAGCGACCCCGACCGGATCGCAGCCAGGGTGGGTTCCTGGCCGCGGCCGCGTTGGCTGCTGCGGGCGGTGCACGAACACCTCGAGGGGCGTATGGGCGACGACGAGTTCATCAGCTGCGCCGACGACGCGGTGCGCCTGGCCGTCGACGCCCAGGTCCGCGCCGGGGTCGATGTGGTCACCGACGGCGAGCAACGCCGGGACAACTACGCCAGCTTCGTGGGCGGTCTCCTCGAGAACTGTCAGCTGATCCCGGTCACGGACCTGTTGCCCTACGTCGATGACCCCGAGGAGTTCGAACGCGAGCTGGCCGCCCTGGACTTCCCCGCCGGCGAGATCCGCCACCCTGCAGTGTTCGGTCCGCTCGGGCGGGGACGGCCCCTGGCGGTCCACGAAGCCGAATTCGTGCAGCGCATCTGCCATACGCCGGTCAAGGTCAGCCTGCCAGGGCCGTATCTGCTGACCCGGACCATGTGGATGGAATGCATCTCCGACCGGGCGTATGGCAACCGGGAGGAACTTGCCCGCGACGTCGTGCGGGTCCTGCGCGAGGAGTTGCACTACCTGCTGGCAGCCGGGGTGGCGTTGGTGCAGTTCGACGAGCCGGTGCTCACCGAGGTCGTCTACGGCACCCCCGGCGAAGGCGGCCGGACGTTCATGTGCCGCGCCCTCGGAGAACGAGGCGGCACCGGCGAGGAACTGGCCTTCGCCCGAGACCTCCTCCAGGACCTCGTGGCGAGCTTACCGGCCGACCGTTTCGCCCTGCACGTGTGTCGGGGCAACTGGACCCCCGACGAGCATGTCGCCCTGGCGGGCGACTACCGGCCCCTCCTCCCCGTCCTGGCTGCGGTCGATGTTGGCACCTACGTCCTCGAGTTGTGCACGTCCCGGGCCGGGGAGATGGACGTCCTGGCGGGCCTGCCCGACGACCGCCGCATCGGCGTCGGGGTGATCAACCAGAAACGCCAAGATGTCGAGACCGTCGATGAGGTCCTCGATCGCGCCGTGCGTGCCGTGCGTCTCTTCGGCTCCGAACGGGTCCTGCTCAACACGGATTGCGGGTTCGCGATCTTCGCCGACAACCCCATCGTCGATGCCGAGACCGCGGAGGCCAAACTGGCGGTGCTCAGCCAAGCCCGCGACCGCCTCGTCGGCCGCCGCCGATGAGCACGTCGGCCGCGCAATCGGCGGCCATCGACCGGCACCTCGAAGAGGCCCGACGGCGTCTCGGTCACCGACCAACTGCCGACGAGCTCGACCAACTGTGGGCACGAGGTGCCCTGATCGTCGACATCCGCCCACTCGAGCAGCGCCGCCGCGACGGCGAACTGGACGGCGCTGTCGTCATCGACCGCAACGTCCTCGAATGGCGTCTCGACCCGACCTCCCCCTACCGGATCCCCGAGGTCAGCGGCCCCGACCAGGAGATCGTCATCGTGTGCAACGAGGGATACGCCTCAACGCTGGCCGCAGCGACGCTGCGCCAACTCGGTATGCGCCGGGCCACCGACCTTCACTGCGGCTTCCAGGCTCTCCTCAACCCGCTGAACCGCAGCGAAACCGGCCGGCCCGCTGCCCTCTGATTTGCGATTTCCGCCCAGCTGGCACGATGTCGTGACCAATGAACACAGGGTTTGGCCATGTCGTGTGGAGTGTGACCGGGGCCAACACGGCCTTCGCGGGCTGGCTTCCAGCGCGGGCGATGCGGATTCGACCATGTGGCCGATTTGACGGCGTCCGAGCCGCGCCTCGTCGCCACCACGGCGCCGTGGTTGGGCTCGAACGCACGGATCAGGATCGACGACGCCTGTGACGATCGACGACGCCTGTGACGAAACGGCGCGGGCTGCCGTTCGCGGCGGTCGGGGTGGCAAACAGACTGGTCGGCCGATGTCATCAATGCGTCGCCCCATGACGGCCGCCATCCCCGACCCGCCGGTCCCAGCTTAGACGGCCAGCGGGCATGTGCTGGCCAACCCGTGTGTGGTCGGGATCGGGCTGGGCAGCTTGTTGTCCGACACCGGCCATGAGATGGCCACCGCCGCCCTGCCCGGCTTCTTGCGCGGCCTCGGCGCGCCCGCCGCCGCCCTGGGCGTAATCGAAGGGATCGCCAACGCCGCCCTGTCCGCCTCCAAGGTGGCTGGCGGGGTGATCGCCGACCGGCCTGGGGTGGAACGCAAAGCCGTCACCGCGGGCGGCTACGCCCTGACCGCGGCCGGCCACGGCACCTTCGGCGTCGCCGCGGTGTGGCCCGTGGTGGCGATGGCCCGGGCCGTGTCGTGGGTCGCCCGGGGCGGCAAGGCCCCCGCCCGCGACAGCCTCCTGTCGGGCTCGGTCCCGACCACCCAGCTGGGCCGGGCGTTCGGGGTGGAACGCACCATGGATTCGATCGGGGCGATCGCCGGACCCCTACTGGCCGCCCCCCTGATCGTGGCCGTCAAGTACCGTTGGCTGTTCGCCATCAGCGTCATCCCTGGCGTGCTCGCCGCAGTCGCGGTGCTCCTTCTGGTTCGCGAGGTCCCCCGGGTCGTGGGGGCCTCGACCCGACCGCAGTCCGCGCCGATGCGGGACTTGGTGGCCACATCGGGGCCGTTTCGCCGTCTGCTGGCCGGAATCGGCCTGTTCGGGTTGGGGAACTTCTCGGCCACCCTGCTCGTCCTGCGGGCCGGCCAGCTCCTGGCCGGCCACGGCCGCTCCAACACTTCGGCCGCTGCGGTCGCGGTGCTGCTCTACGCCGCCCACAACGCCGCCAACGCGCTCGCCGCCTACCCGGCCGGGGTGTTCGCCGATCGCCTCGGGCGGCGCCCGGTGCTCGTCGCCGGGGTGGTGCTGTTCGCCGCCGCTTGTGTCGGGTTCGCGTTCGCCTCCGCCAACGTCGCCGTGCTTGGGGCGCTGTTCGTGGCCGTCGGGGCGTCGGCCGGCCTGGTTGAGACCGGGCAGGGCGCCCATGTGGCCGAACTGCTCGACCCGGCCATCCGCGGCCGCGGGTTTGGGCTGGTCGGCCTAGTCGAAGGCGTCGGCGACCTGGTGTCAAGCGTCGCCGTCGGGGTCGCGTTCACCGTGACCAGCCCGACCTGGGGTTTCGTCTACGCCGCCGTGCTCTCAGCGGCCGGGGCGGTCGTGCTCGCGGCCGAGCGCCCAGCGAAGGCACCCACCTCGCGGTCCCTAACTCTGACCTAACCCGCCCGACGTCACCGACGAGCGCCGTGGCCCCGTCGACATGCGGCGATGCCGGCCGACGCCTGCCACACATGCGCCCCTGAGTTACGAGCCCACTACCGCCCGGAGGGCGATCAACACGATGAAGGCGGCCGACAATGAGGGCAGAAGGACGCGGACGCCGACTCGGGCGAACTGGGCGGCGGTCACGTTGACGTCGAGTCGGCTCAGCGATGCCTGCCACAACAAGGCGGCCAGGGTGCCGGTCACCAGCACGAGCGGTCCGACGTTGACGCCGAGCAGGAGTGCCCATATCCCCGCGCCGGTGTGGGGCAGCGCGACAAGAAGGGCGGGAAGGTTGTTGACAATGTTGGCGCCAACCGCCGACACCGCGGTGATGCGAAGCAAGTCGAGGTTGCTGCCCCCAGCGACCAGACTTTCGATGTGGAGGTGCGCGGCGGCGCCGCCGGCCAGCAGGCCGAGTGAGGCGGCGACGAGGGCGGTGCCCCACGGGATTTCACGGACAGGGAGATGCCGGGTGAGGGCGATCAGGGCCACATCGGCGACGAGCGCCACCGCCCATTCGGGCAGGCCGAGGCCGGGCCCGGCCACGAAGCCGACCAGCACCGCAGCGACGACGACCCCGCCCACAAGCAGGGCCCGGCGCTCGGCTTCGCCCGCCTCCGGGGTCGATGGCACCCCAGGCCGGAAGACGGCCTGGTAGGCGAACCAGCCCACGACCGTGGCAACCAGCGACGGCAGACCGAGGTGGGCCAAGAAGGCGGTGGCGTCGAGGTGGCGGGCCGAGGCGGTGATCAGGTTGGTGAGGTTCGACACCGGCAGGGCGGAGGAGGCCAGGCAGGCGAGCAAGACCGGCTGGAATCCCAGAGCCAGCGGGTCGAGCCCGCAGCGCCGGGCGACACGGACATACAGCGGGGTGAGCAGCACGACTGATGCGTCGAGGTTCAAGATGGTGCTGACCAGCGCCCCCAGGATCCACAGGCCCAGCGCCAGGTGACGTCCCCCGCCCGCCATCCGGGCGGCAGCAACAAAGAAGCCGAGGCGGTCGAGCAGGGCGGCAAGGGGGACGGCGACGAGCAGGAACGCGATCGGCGCCCCCAACGGCCGGAGCAAAGCGTCGGCGTGGGCGACTGTCCCCGATGCCAGCGCGACGGCGGCCGCGATCGTCGGCACCACCCACACGGGCGTGCCGCGAGGGCGAGCTATCGCTCCGGCCACGCCGACCATGAGCAACAGGACGCTGGCCACAACCCCATGTTCATCGCTGCGGGCGGCGCGGCGCCCACCGGGGGTGCGCCAGCTCGTGTCGGACCGGGGCGGGTCGGGGATGTTTCGGTGTTCCGGCTTGCTAGCCCGCTACGTCGGTGTAGGGCAAGAGTTCGCCAAGCATATTCGGGTGGACCACGATCGCGGCCAGTACGTCATCGACGGCGCTGGGACCAACCTTGCTGAGAACTTCTTTTCGCAGTTTAAGCGGTCCATCGACGGCACTCACCACCACGTCAGCCGCGAAGCATTTGCCCCGCTATCTGGCCGAGTTCGACTTCCGCTATACGACCCGCAAGGAGTCCGATCAAGAGCGTTTCGCACGGCTCATGGGGCAGACCGGCGGTCGGCGCCTCACCTACAAGCGGGTCGTTCACGACTGAGGCCCATCAATCGGAGAAAACTTCGGGAAGGTACTCCGAGCATTAAGGATGACCCGAAAGGACTGCTTAAAAGTTGCGATCCCGTCGGTCCACGTTTGGATTGTAATGACCTGATTGGCCCGCCAGTGATCAGGAATGCCTATTGCAGTGAAGGCCGTCTCGTCGGGCTCCAATGTCCTGTCACGATCAGGATGATTCATCCAATGTCCGTCTTCTGGAAAAGGATTCAGCCCAATCACTTGTGTATGGCAGTTCCGCGCTTGGACATCGCTCAAGTTGTGAATGCCTACCAACTTTACCCGCCTATCGCGAAAATCAGGAAGGTCCCAGGGAATCCCATTACCAACCTCAATCCTCAGTACTGGCGGTCCCACGGGTTCCGGTGGGAAATGAACGGTCTCGGATCGCTCATCAAGTGCCTTCTGTATCTTGACTCCTGTCAGGAAGAACCAGATAGCGACCACTGCGGCCACCGCAGCCACGGCATACGGCCAATGAGGTTCGGTGACGGTGAATCGAACCGTAGTGCCTACCGACGTTTGTTGTACTAGTGCGTTGCCACCCAGAGACGGCCCATCTGACTACGGCCAAAAGACTGCCTGTTGAGCGCAGGTTTATCTGGCGGGGGTGGGGTGGTGGTCGGCAGCGCTTATTGGTGATGGCCTGAGCGCGCGGGGTGGGTTGGGGGTCAGGATTTGGGGGTCCTGTTACGCGAGGGACCCCTCCCCTGCAGTTTGGTCGCTGGTCGGGAGGGGTCCAAGGCGGTGTTGCCACCAATGGCCATCGTATGGGCTTGCCGGTTGGGTGTGGAGGAGTATCGGGCGGCGGGCCGGGAGGTGGTCGTGCCCCGGCCGGACTGCCCCAGGTGTGGCACGGCGATGGTGTTCTGGTGGGGCTATGAGCGCTTTGTTCGTGTCGAGGGGCGTTGCTGGCCGTTGTGGGTTCGCCGGGCCCGCTGTGCTGCTTGTGAGGTCAGCCACGCCCTTGTCCCGGCGTTTTGCCTGGTGGGACGCCTCGATGTCGTCGACAGCGTTGGTGAGGCGATCACAGCGGTTGTTACGGGCGAGGTCGGGGTGCGGCCGGTGGCGGACCGCTTGGAAGTGCCTTACACCACGGCGAGGGGTTGGCTGCGCCGTTTCCGTTCTCGGTCCGCGATGCTGACCGCGGGGTTCTCGGCGCTGAGCGTGGAGTTCTCGGGTTTGGCACCGAGGCTGCCGGCGGCGCTGGACCGGGCGGCGTTGGCGGCGATGGGTTGGGCGTGGGCGTCGGCGTGTTGGCGGGCGGGCGGGGAGGCTGGGTTGTGGGTGTTCGTGTCGCTGGTGACCGGCGGTGCGTTGTTGGCGGCCAACACAAATCCGCCCTGGTTGATCTTCTGTAGGCGTCGTTTTCATGCCTCCTGTCCCTTGAAATCCGAGGGGCAAGGAGGTGGAACGGTCATGGACGACGAGTCGGGCGAACAGGTGGCGTTGCACCGTTGGGCGGTGATCGCCGAGGCGACGAACCCGAGATTGTCCGGCGTCGAGCGCGGCGCGGTGGTGCGGGCCGTCGCGCAGCGATGCCACGCCCATCCCGACGGCAGCGAACGGCGCTATTCGCGTAACACCATCGACCGGTGGCTGCGGGCGTGGCGTGCTGGCGGCCTGGCCGGATTGCGGCCCAAGCAGCGTTGCGACACCGGCGGTGTGCGGCGCGACCGCGAGTTGTTCGAGAAGGCAGCGGCGTTGCGCCTCGAGTTGCCGACCCGTTCGGCGGCCGCGATCGCGGACATCTTGTGGCGACACCACGGTGTGCGCATCCCGGAGCGGACCATCGCCGCCCAGCTGCGCCGCCGCGGCCTGCACCGCGCCGCCCTGTCCGCGGACCCGAAGGTGTTCGGCCGCTACGAGGCCGAGGCCCCCAATGAGCGGTGGATCACCGATGTCCTCGTCGGCCCTTGGGTGCCGCATCCCAAGACGGGATCGTCGGTCAGGGCCCGGCTGTTCCTGATCGTCGACGACCACAGCCGCCTGCTGGTGCATGGCCGCTTCCAACGCTTGGAGAACACCCGGGCCGGCCAAGAAGTCCTTCGGGCCGCGATCGTCCGTCGTGGCCTGCCCACCGTTTTGTATTGCGACAACGGCGCCCCTTTCGCCAATGCGGCCCTGACACGCACCTGTGCCGTGCTGGGGATCCGCCTGATCCACTCGAAACCGTATTCACCGCAGGGCCGGGGGAAACAAGAACGATTGAACCGCTACATCAGGGAAAGGTTCATCGCCGAGGCCGAACACGTCGGCATCGACGACCGGGCGGAGCTGAACGACCGGTTCGAGGCGTGGGCCGAGCAGGTCGCCAACCGGCGCACCCACGACGAGACCGGCCAGTCCCCCATCGCCCGCTGGGAGGCGGGCGGGCCACCCAAAGCGGCGGAGCCGCAACGCCTGGCCGACGCGTTCCGCTGGTCGACGACGCGGCGCGTGACGCGCACCGCCTCGGTCAGTTTCGAGGGCAACACCTACAGCGTCGACCCGGCCCTGGTCGGACGGCGTGTCGAGTTGCGCTACCAACCCGAGGACCTCGTGCGCGTCGAAGTGTTCGACGACGGCCGCCCCGCCGGGGTGGCCAAGCCGTTCGTGATCGGACGCCACGCCGCCAAGGCCGTCCCCCAAGCGGCGCGCCCGGAGCCGACACCCACCGGCGTCGACTACCTGGGCATGGTCGCGGCCGCCCATGACGCCGAGATCGTCGGCGCTATCTCCTACGCCGACATCGGCTTCGCAGCCCACGACCGCGGCAACGACGACGTCGACGACACCGACGACATCGATGACGATGGGGAACGGCGGTGAGCCGGGCTCCGTGGGTCGCGCATTTCGGTCTGACCAGAACCCCGTTCTCCAAGTCGATCGCCGCCAAGGACCTCTTCGCCCGCACCGCCCACGGCGAGGCGGTGGCCCGCATCAGTTTCTGTGTCGCCGAGTCCGCCCTCGGGGTGCTCGTGGGCGACGTCGGCGTCGGCAAGACGGTAGCGGTCCGCGCCGCCGTGGCCGGCTTGGACCCCACCCGCCACCAGGTCATCTACGTCCCCAACCCGGCGTTCGGGACCCGGGGACTGTATGTCACCATCGTCCGCGCCCTGGGCGGCCGGGCCCGTTTCCATAAGGCCGAAGTCATGGCCCAAGCCGCCGACCTGCTCGCCGCGGAGGAGAACGAACGCCATCGCCGGGTCGTAATCATTCTCGACGAAGGGCATTTGTTGACCGCCGAACAACTCGAAGAAATCCGTCTCCTGACGAACAGTCAAATGGATTCCCAGTCCCCGTTCGCCGGCCTCCTGGTCGGCCAACCGACCCTGGCCGCCCAGCTGCGGATGGGGACTTTCGCGGCTTATGTCGCGCGCGCGGCTATGTCGCGTCAGGTAGCGCGTTCGGAGCGAGTTCCCAGGTGAGGGCAACATATTTCTGAGGTTGTTGGGCGAGCCTTTGGTCGTCATGTTCTTGGACGACAGGAGGTATTCGTGGCACGAGCTGATCGCCCCGGTGTGGCCGGGCCGCTGTCACCGTTTTCCGATGGCTTCGCGGCGCATCTGATCGGTTTGGGCTATGTCTCGAGCGGGTTCAGGGGACAGGTTGCCTTGTTCGCTCACTTGGACCGTTGGCTCGGCGCGGCGGGGATGACAATCGCTGACCTGACGCCGCCCGTTTTGGAGCAGTTCCTCCGAATGAGAGCTGCGGAGGGATACGTGACCATGCTCACTGGCCATGGTCTGGCGCCGTTGTTGGAGTATCTGGACCACCTCGGACTGTTGCCGGCGACGGTCTCGTCAGCGACCGCGATGGATAAGATCGTGGACCGCTTTCATCACCACCTGCTGCGGGAGCGGGGCGTGAGTGAGGGCACCGCAGCCAACTATGCGCGGGTTGCCCGCCAATTCCTCGCCGGTCGGCCCACACCGCTGGAAGCGAGCTTGGCGTCGGTCACTACCGGTGATGTCGTCGCGTTCGTCCTCGCCGGGAGCGGCCATTTGAGTGTTCCGGCGATGCAGACGGTGGTGGCCGCTATGCGCGCTTTGCTGCGGTTCTTGTACACGGCCGGGTTGACGAGCCGGTCGTTGGCGGGCGCCGTCCCGACGGTGGCTCGCCGCCGCGAGGAGCTGCCCCGCGCCCTGCCCGCCGGGCATATCGAGCGACTTGTCGAGTCATGCGATCGCAACACCGCGGTGGGCATGCGGGACTTCGCGATCGTGACGATGCTGGCCCGCCTGGGATTGCGCGCCAACGAGGTGGCCAGCCTTTGTCTGGACGACATCGACTGGGCCGCGGGGGATGTCCGGATCTGGGGCAAGGGGCCGCGGGTGGACAAGCTTCCTTTGCCCGCCGACGTCGGCGAAGCCCTGGCCGTGTACTTGCAACACGGGCGTCCCCGCTGCCGCGACCGCCGAGTCTTCATCCGCTCATGCGCGCCGCGGCGAGGTTTGAGCCGACAAGGCGTCGGCGGGTTGGTGCGCGCTGCCAGCGCGCGGGCCGGCTTGGCGGCGCATGGGCCCCACCGGCTGCGTCACACGGTGGCGACAGGGCTGTTGCGCCAGGGCGCCCCCTTGATGGAGATCGCGCAATTACTTCGCCATCAAAGTGTTCAAGCCACGTCCATCTACGCCAAGGTCGACGACCAGTCCCTGTCCAGCCTGGCGCAACCGTGGCCGGGAGGGGCCGATGAGCACCCTTGAGACCCGAGTCGAGGAGTACCTGACGATCCGCCGTAGCCTCGGCTACAAGCTCGCCGGCTACGACGCCGCCCTGAACGATTTCACCCGATGGCTCGACAGTTCCGGCGCCTGTGTCGTCACCGCCGATCTCGCCGTCGCCTGGGCCCAATCCCGGCCGTCGAGCAGCCCAGGGCGCCAACGCCAACGGCTGGGCGTGGTCCGGGGCTTCGCCGAGTACCTCTCCGCCGTCGACCCTCGCACCGAGGTCCCAGCCAAGGAGCTCCTCCCGACGCGCTATCGCCGGACCGCCCCCTACATATACACGCCGGCCGAGATCTCCGCCCTGATGGCCGCATCCCGGACGTTGAGCCCACCATTGAAGGCGGCGACGTATGAGACGGTCATCGGTCTGCTGGCCTGCACCGCGCTCCGGTTCGGGGAAGCGGCCGGTCTCGACCGAAACGACATCAGCCTCGACGGAGCCCGCCTGGTCGTGCGTTTCGCCAAGAACGGCAGGTCCCGGCACGTGCCCATCCATCACAGCACCGTCGCCGCCCTCAAACGCTACGCCGCTCGGCGCGACCAGCTCTGCCCCCGCCCAGCCACGCCCAGCTTCTTCGTGAGCGTCCGCGGTGGCCGACTCGCCCACAGCTCGTTCCAGGCGGTCTTCGCCAGCCTGCGCCGTCTCACCGGGCTGGACAAACGCGGCCACGGTCGGCTCCCCCGTGCCCATGATCTCCGCCACAGCTTCATCGTGGGCACCATGCTCGCTTGGCATCGCGACGGTCTCGACGTTCAGGCCTGGCTCCCCCTGCTCTCCACCTACGTCGGCCACGTCGACCCGAAAGCAACCTATTGGTATCAGCAGGCCGTCCCCGAGCTGCTCGCCCTGGCCGCCCGCAAACTCGAAGCCGAAACCGGTGACCGCTCATGACATCCCTCGCGCCGACCCTGCAAGCCTTCTTCACCGACCGGCTCATCCGCCAACGCGGTGCCAGCCCGAACACCGTCGCCGCCTACCGCGACACCTTTCGCCTGCTGCTGGGCCACATCGCCGACACCACCGCCAAGACCCCCGCCCGTCTCGACATGACCGACCTCGACTCCGACACCATCGCCGCGTTCCTGCAATATCTCGAAACCGAACGGCACAACAGCGTCCGAACCCGCAACGCCCGGCTCAGCGCCATTCACGCCTTCTTCGAATACGCCTCGCTCCGCCACCCCGAACACGCCGATCTCATCCAACGCGTGCTCGCCCTGCCCGACAAGCGATACCACTCGGCCCTGGTCTCCTACCTCACCCGCCCCGAGCTCGACGTAGTACTGTCCGCCCCCGATCGCACGACCTGGACAGGCCAACGCGACCACGCCATCATCCTCCTCGCCGCGCAAAGCGGACTGCGCGTCTCCGAGCTGACCGGCCTCCGGATCGAAGACGTGGTCTTCGGCCCAGGCGCCCACGTTCGTTGCACTGGGAAGGGCCGGCGAGAACGCTGCACGCCTCTGACCAAACAGACCGCCGCAACCCTCCAAACCTGGCTGCGAACCGAGCGCGGCCGGCCACAAGATCCGCTTTTCCCCAGCCGAGGAACCAACCGACAACTCACCCGAGGTGCCATCTGGCGTGTCGTCACCAAACACGCGTCCGCGGGCGCCAAACACTGTCCGTCCCTGGCCGACAAGCACCCGACGCCTCACACCCTGCGCCACACCTGCGCGATGAATTTGCTTCACAGCGGCGTCGATTTGGCGACCATCGCCTTGTGGCTCGGCCATTCAAGCCTGCAATCGACCAACGCTTACCTTCACGCCGACATGGCCCTCAAAGAACGCGCCCTCGCACGAACCGCCCCCAGCAAACCGGCATCCAAGCGATACGTCCCCACCGACACGCTGCTCGACTTCCTTCGACAGCTCTGATTATGTCGCCAGCGTTCACCGAAACCGCCTATACGACAACCCTTCCCGCTCTGTTGGACAACATATCGACGCGGGCGACATAAGCGGCG
>JALYXV010000258.1 GCA_030947025.1 Actinomycetota bacterium
GAGGTTGGAAAAAGGGACGTACCGCTGGCCCTCGCCGGCTTCCGATCACGTCGAGTGGACCGCCGCCGAGCTGGCCGCTGTGCTCGGCGGGATCGACCTGAAGGACACCCGCCGCCGGCCCCGATTCGCCCTCTGCGGCTCCTGAAAATCCCGCCGGTTTGCGCCAACGTTAACTCACGCGTTAGCGTACTATATGGTATGACGCCCGGCGACGCCGCACTCCCCGACGACCTCGAAACCGCCCACCGCCTGATCCGCGAGCAAGCGGAGACCCTGCGGCGGCAGGGCCACCTCATCGCCAGGCTCCAGCACCAGCTCGAACAACTCTTGCGGCAACGCTTCGGCAAGAAGGGCGAGAAGGTCGACCCCGATCAACTCCTGCTCTTCGCGCACGACGTCCTGGCCCGGGCCGAGCCGATGGCCCCCGCACCTCAGCCCCCCGGACCGGCCGAGTCGAAGCCCGGGCCCGAGGGCCACGGCCGCAAGCCCTTGCCGGCGAGCTTGCCCCGCAAGCGGGTCGTCCATGACGTCGCCCCCGAAGACCGCGCCTGTCCCGAGTGCGGCGGCGAGCGCAGGCCGATGGGTGAAGAGGTCCGCGAGCAGCTCGAATACGTGCCCGCCAGCCTGATCGTCCTCGAACACGTCCGCCCGAAGTATGCCTGCGCGGGCTGCGCGGCGCACGTCGTGATCGCCGCGCGGCTCCCCGAGCCGATCGAGAAGGGACTGCCGGGCACCGGCCTGCTGGCCCACGTCATCACCAGCAAGCTCGCCGACCACCTGCCGCTCTATCGCCAGGAGGGGATCTTCAAGCGGCACGGCGTCGATCTGGCCCGCTCGACGATGTGCGACTGGATGGCCACCGCCGCCGGGTTGCTCGAGCCGATCGTCGGGGCGATGATTCGGCGGGTCCTGGCCTCGAAGGTGGTCGGCACCGACGACACGCCCGTGAAGGTCCAGGATCACAAGGGCAAAGGTGTCAAGACCGGCCACCTCTGGGCCTACATCGGCGATCGTGACAACCGGTTCATTGTTTATGACTACACGCCCACCTGGAGTGGCGACGGGCCCGAGCGGTTCCTGAAGGCCTACAAATCGGGCTACCTCCAATCCGACGGCTATGCCGGCTACAACGGGTTGCATCGCCGAGGGCTGGTGGAAGTCGGTTGCTGGGCTCACGCCCGGCGAAAGTACCACGACTGTCGAGGCAGCGACCCCGAGCGCTCGCACGCGGCGATCGCCTGGATCGGTCGGCTCTACGCTGTCGAACGGGAGGCCCGGGAAGGGACCTGGGACGACGCCCGGCTGATGACCGCCCGCGCCGAGCGGTCCCGACCGGCCCTGGAGTCGTTCGGGGCCTGGCTCGAAGGGGAGTCGAAGAAGGTCCTGCCCAAAAGTCCGATCGGCGAGGCGATCGCCTACAGCCGGTCGAACTGGGTCGCCCTGACGCGTTACCTCGAAGCCCCGTACCTGTCGATCGACAATAACGCGACGGAGAATGCGATCCGGCCGATTGCCCTCGGGAGGAAGAACTGGTTGCACCTGGGGAGCGACCGCGGCGGGAAGACCGCGGCGACCTTGCTGAGCCTGGTGCAGAGCTGCAAACTTTTGGGCAACGAGCCGTTCGCCTATCTGCGAGATGTGCTGGATCGGGTGAGCACGCATCCGGCGAGTCGGGTCGAAGATCTCCTGCCCGACCGCCGGGTGTGGCCGGGCCCCGCATCTGACCGAAAAGGATAGATTAAGGCCAGGCCCTTGGTGGGCGTGAAAACAGCGGAAAACACGGGGTTTGACCGCGGCGAATCGGCGAGGGTTTTTGGCCAGGGAGGGCCTCCCCATGCGCGCCGCACTTTACGCGCGAGTTTCGACGCACGACCAGCAGACCATCGGCCTCCAGACCGAGTCGATGTCGGCTTATATCAGGGACCGTGGCTGGAAGATCGTGAGTCAGGTCAAGGACGTCGGCTCGGGGGTGAAGGAACGGCCCGGGCGCGAGTCGCTGTTGAAGGCCGCGCGCCGCCGCGAGGTCGATGTCGTCGTGGTCTGGCGGTTGGACCGTTTGGGTCGGTCACTGCCCGACCTGGTGGTCACACTACGCGAGTTGACTGACTTTGGCATCGGTTTCGTGTCGCTGACCGAGGCGCTGGACTTGACCACCCCAACGGGCCGGGCCATGACCGGGATGTTGGCAGTCTTTGCCGAGTTCGAGCGGGAGATCCTCCGCGAGCGGGTCCGCGCCGGGATCGCCCAGGCGCGGAAGGAGGGACGCCCGCACGGGCGGCCGCGGACGGCGTCACTGAAGGAGGAAGCGGTCCGGCGACTCAAGGCCGAGCGTGTGAGTCACTCGGAGATCGCGCGGCGGCTGGGGATCGGTCGGACCTCGGTGCGGCGGATCGTGGCCGAGGGCCGATGACTGAGGCGACTCGCCGTCGGACTGGACACGACCGAGGGGCCGAGGTCGACCTGGGCCGCGCTCGATCGCAGAGCCCCAGGACCGTGCAGGACGGTCCCCGGCACCATCATGCCCACTGGTCACGAGCTTTCCAGACGCACTCCACCGGACGCTTACGTTGTTCTCGCACCAGCGGAGGATCTCCTCGCGGCAGAAGCCGCTATCGCCGCGGACGACGATCTTGACTTCGGGC
>JALYXV010000260.1 GCA_030947025.1 Actinomycetota bacterium
CGCCAAGCGGGCGCCGTCGGCATGCCTGGGCACCGTTCCTGAGGTTTTACCGATCGTCCAGCGCCCGGCTGAGCCGGCGGACGGCGTTGCCCAACGCCCGCTCCACCTCGAGCAGGTCGGCGCTCAGGGCGTCGCGCTCGGCTCCCGTCAGATGTTCGCCGATGTTGGCCACCCGACGGGCCAGCTCGTCCAGGGCGGTAGCCACCGAGCTGAGTTCGGCGCGGGCGCTCATCCGATCATGTCTACCCGTGCCGCGCCCCGGCCGCACGCCCCCCACCCTCGTAACCGGGCCACCCAACGGACCGGGCCGCGCCGGGGCCCAGCCGATATCCCTCCAGCCAGCCCGAAAGGGCCAGGTACCATCGCCTCCGCCATGGCCGCCCTCTTGCAACGACTCGACCTGCGGGCCGTCGCCGGTGACCCGGCCCCGCACCTCCCCCACCCCGAGGTGGCGGGCGAAGGCCCGGTGGCGGCGGTGCGAGAGATCCTGGCCCAGGTCCGAGCACGGGGCGACGACGCCCTAGTCGCCCTCACCGAGCGTTTCGACCGGGTCCGCCTCGACGCCAACGAGCTCCGGGTCCCCCAGAGCCAGATGGACGCCGCCCTGGACGCCATCTCCGCCGACCTCAGGACCGCCCTCGAAGCGGCCCGGGACGCCATCGCCAGTTACCACCGCAGCCAGCTTCACCCCGACGGCCGTCACGAACGCCACGGCATCGAGATCCGTGACCTGCGCCGCGCTGTCCGCCGGGCCGGGGTCTATGTTCCCGGCGGCCTGGCCCCCCTCGCCAGCACCGTCCTCATGACCGCCGTGCCCGCCAAAGTGGCGGGCGTGGCCCAGGTGGTGCTGTGCTCCCCGCCCCAGCGCGGCACCAACGAGGTGGCCCCCGCCATCCTCGCCGCCGCCGCCCTGGCCGGGGTGGACGAGGTGTACCGGGTCGGCGGCGCCCAAGCGGTGGCGGCCATGGCGTACGGCACGAACACCATCGCACCCGTCGATGTCATCGTCGGCCCGGGCAACACCTACGTCTCCATCGCCAAGCGCGAGGTGGCCACCGAGGGCCGGGTGGCGGTGAGCTCGGCGTTCGCCGGCCCCTCCGAAGTGGTGGTGGTGGCCGACGACACCACGCCCGTCGACGCGGCCGCCATCGACGTCATCGTCCAGGCCGAACACGGCCCCGATGGCCTGGCCTGGCTGGTCACCTGGAGTGAAGAGGCGGCGGACCGGATCAGCGAGGCGGTGGAGACCCTCACCGCCAAGGCCGCCCGGCGCCAGGAGATCGAGTCCACCCTGGCCAAGAACGGCTACTGCGTGCTGGTCCGTGACGCCGCCCAGGCCATGGCGGTGGCCAACGCCGTCGCCCCCGAGCACCTGGAGCTCATGTCGGCCGACCCCGAGTCGCTGGTGGCCCAGGTGACCAACGCGGGGGCGGTGTTCGTCGGGCCCTTTGCCCCCGCAAGTGTCGGTGACTACCTGGCCGGGCCCAGCCACGTGCTGCCGACCGACCGGACGGCGCGCTTCGCCAGCGGCCTGCGGGTGGACGACTTCTGCAAGCACATCCACGTGGTGTCCCTCGACCAGGCCGCCCTGGCCCAGGTGGCGCCCCACGTGGTGGCCATCGCCGACGCCGAGGGGTTGGGGGCCCACGCTGAGTCGGTCCGCCTGCGTGAGTCTCTCGAGGAGTGTCGTTGACCAGCTCGAGCCAGGACCCGGCCGGGCCCCGAACACATGCGGCCCCTGACGGGCCGCCGGACTGGCCGCAGCCCCGGGCCGACCTTTCCCTGCGTGAGGGTTACCACTCCCCCCAGGTGGCGGTGGAGGTGCGGCTCAACACCAACGAGTCGCCGTTCCCCCCGCCCGCCGGGTGGCTCGAGGCGCTGGTCGAGGAGATGCACGGCATCGAGTTCCACCGCTACCCGGACCGGGCCGCGTGGGGGCTGCGCAAGGCGTTGGCCGACCTGCACGGGGTGGTGCCCGAGGCGGTGTTCTGCGCCAACGGGTCCAACGAGGTGCTGCAGAGCGTGTGCCTGGGCTACGGCGGCCCGGGGCGGCGGGCCATCACGTTCGAGCCGACCTACGCCCTGCACAGCCACATCGCCCACCTCACCGGTACCGGCGTGGTCGAAGCCGAGAGGCGGGACGACTTCACCCTCGACCCGGCGGTCGTCCGGGCCGCGATCACCGGGGCCGACCCCGCCATTGTCTTTCTGTGCTCGCCCAACAACCCCACCGGGGGGGCCGCCGACCGCCCCCTGGTCGAGCACATCGTGGCCCAGGCACCGGGGCTGGTGGTGGTGGACGAGGCGTACGGGCAGTTCTCCGACTGGTCGGCCATAGACCTGGTGGCCGACGACCGCCCGCTGGTCGTTACCCGGACCTACTCCAAGACCTGGGCCATGGCCGCGGTCCGGCTGGGCTACCTGATCGGGCCGCCCACCATCGTGGAGGTCCTCGAACGGGTCGCCCTGCCCTACCACCTCGACGCCATGAAGCAGGCGGCCGGCCGGCTGGCGGTGCGGTTCACCGAGGAGATGGAAGGCCGGGTGGCGACCATCGTGGCCGAACGGCGCCGCGTGCAGGACGGATTGGTGCGCCTGGGCATGACCACCTGGCCGTCGCAGGCCAACTTCGTGCTGTGGCGGCCCCCGGACCGCTCGGCCCGCTCCGTCTGGCAGGGCCTGCTCGACCACTCCGTGCTGGTCCGGGACTGCAGCAACTGGCCCCGCCTGGCCGGGTGCCTGCGGGTCACGGTCGGCACGCCGGCCGAGAACGACCGCTTCCTCTCGGCCCTCGCCCAAGTCCTGGCATGAGAGTCCTGGCATGAGAGTCCTGGCATGAGGGGGGCGTCACGCTCGCGCGCCACCAAGGAGACGAACATCGGGATCGATCTGCTGATCGACGGGGAGGGGAAAGGGGAGGTCGATACCGGGCTGCCGTTTTTCGACCACATGATCTCGCAGCTGGGCAAGCACGCCGGGTGGGATCTCACCGTCAATGCCAACGGAGATTTGTCGGTGGATGCCCACCACACCGTGGAGGACGTCGGGATCTGCCTAGGGGAGACGCTGCGCGACGCCCTAGGAGACAAGGCGGGGGTGCGGCGCTTCGCCTCCATCTCGGTGCCGCTGGACGAGGCCCTGATCGAGGTGGCGCTCGACCTGTCGGGGCGGCCGTTCCTGGTCTACGAGGTCGACCCGGGTGCGGGCGGGGAGGCCTATCCGCTGGGGGACCCGCCGTTTGACCCGCAGTTGGCTGAGGAGTTCTGGCGGGCCTTCGTGACCAGCGCGGCCGTCACCCTGCACCTGCGGATGCGCAGCGGGCGCAACAGCCATCACATCCTGGAGGCCTCCTTCAAAGGGGTCGCGCGAGCCCTGCGGGACGCGGTGCGCATCGACGGTGTCGGGGTGCCCTCGACCAAGGGGACCCTGGCATGATCGCCGTGCTCGACTACGGGATCGGCAACCTGCGGTCGGCCGAGAAGGCGCTGCAGCGGGTCGGGGGGGACGCGGTGCTGACCGCCGACGTGGCCTTGGCGTCGGCCGCCGACGGGGTGGTGCTGCCGGGCGTGGGCGCCTTCGGGCGGTGCATGGACCGCCTCCAGGCCAGCGGGCTGGACAAGGTGGTGCTGGGCGCGGTGGAGCGGGGCACGCCGCTGCTCGGGATCTGTGTGGGGATGCAGATGCTGTACGACGGCTCGGATGAGAATCCCGGCGTGGCCGGCCTGGGTGTGCTCCCCGGCACGTTGCACCTGCTGCCCGAGGGGGTCAAGCGGCCCCAGATGCAGTGGAACCGCCTGGACCCGGTGGCGGTTGCCTCCCGGGGCTCGGCCGAGTGCCCGCTGCTGGCCGGCTTGGGGGCCGAACCGTGGGTCTACTTCGTGCACTCCTACGCCGCTCCCTGGTCGGACGACGTGGTGGCCGCCTGCGAGTACGGCGAGGCGGTCGTGGCCGCTGTGGCCCGGGGCTGCGTGTGGGCCACCCAGTTCCACCCCGAGAAGTCGGGCCCCGTCGGGTTGCAGCTGCTGGCCAACTTCGCCCAGCGGTGCGCGCCCGCCTCGCCGTGATCCTGTATCCCGCCATTGACCTTCGGGCCGGTCGCTGTGTCCGGCTGGTGCAGGGCGACTTCGACCAGGAGACGGCGTACGACGACGACCCGATCAGCGTGGCCCGCCGGTTCGCCGCCTCGGGGGCGCAGTGGCTGCACGTGGTCGACCTCGACGCGGCCCGCCGCCAGGGCGGAAACCGGGACCTGATCGAGGCGCTGGCGGCCGCGGTCGCCATCCCGGTTCAGGTGGGTGGTGGCGTCCGCGACGCCAGCCTGCTCGAGCGGGGGGTGGCCCGGGTGGTCGTTGGTTCCCTGGCCGTGGAGGACCCGGCCGCCGTCGACGTCCAGGCACGGGATGACCCGCACCGCCCTCATGGCGCCCGCTGCAAGGCGTGCAGCCCGGCGTCCACCGAGAGCTTGCCCTCGTAAATCGCCTTCCCCACGATCACGCC
>JALYXV010000266.1 GCA_030947025.1 Actinomycetota bacterium
AGACGCGCCGGGATCACCCGCCAAGGGGCCAGCCAACAGATCGCACTATTGGAACGGGCCGGTTACATCGAGCGAAGAACCTCCGATAACGACGGCCGAGCGGTGATCATCGTCCAGACGCGGCGCGGCCGAGACCTCCTCGCGGACGCACTTGAGATCGTCGAGAGCCTCGAGACTACCTACGCGGAACACTTGGGCCAAGCACGGCTCACCGACCTAAAGGAATCCCTCTCGTCCTTGCTCGGCCGTATCGACCCGATCGGCACGCTCGGACGCGATTGAGCGCCAACGTGGGCAGGTGGGCCCGCTCGACAGTGCACCGACCGGCACGACGCCCCGAGAACACTCAAGAGATTTTGGCCGCCCGAATGCGCACACCGAACCACGGCGATACGAAAGCCGTCAAGCACACAGATCGACGGTTATATTCGCGCTACTCGCCGGACCGGGGGCGGCCCGATCGTGCCCCATAGTGTTCAGCCCACCGGGCGGTCATGCATTTCCGCCAACGTCGGCCGGGTGACGCACCCGGAGGGGGTTCATGAGCGTGACCGTGCTGTCGGGGTGATCGGCACACTCAGAACAACCCAGTTGATCCTCGGCGTGGCCACTGTTCGGCCGTCCCGTCTCGCTTGCCGGAGTTAGCAGTCCGCACGCAGGCTGTTGCGGAAGAACGACCAGATGAGAGTTCTCGGCATCATCAAATGCGTGGACGGTTCGCTGGCTCGATCGTGAGAAATTGCGACTGAACTTGCCTCTGAATACCCGAGCCCGACAGACGGGTCCTCAGGCCGCCGAGGTAGCGCGTAACTGGCGCTACGGGATCGGGAGTTGGTCGTCTTCACAGTCGTCGCCAGGGATGGCAGTCCCCAGTCACGAGGTCAGCCTCAGTGGCAGGTCCGATGCCGGCGATACCAAAGTGTCCGACGACACGCCCAGGTCAAGGCAGCGCTGGGCCCAAGGATCTCGACCCATCCGCAGCAGCCCCTCCGCGTTCGCCGTGACCGAAGTTCGGGCGAGCGCTCTGGTGAGCGCCGCACGTCGGGACGCGAGCGCCCGATGTTCGCGATACTCCGACGATGTCTCTGTCGTCTGATCGTCAGAACCCATCGGAAGCGGTCACGACGGCGCCGCATCCTGCCTACGTGGGCCTCCTCGGCTCCTTGGAATGGTATGACCATGAGGCCAGCGGGAACCGCCGCGCCTACCAAGGGCTCCGATTGGCGGCCATCACGCTGGCCGCAGCGATCCGGTACTTACCACCAGCCACGCCCCGTCGCTGGCCACCGCCATCGTCGGAAGCGCCATCGTGGTCACCGAGGGCGTGCAACAGCTATTCGGCTTCCATGACCGCTACGCCTCGTTCCGCTCCGCCTGGAACGCACTTGACAGGGAACGACGGTTGTTCGACAGCCGAGCCGGCCGCTACGCCAACAACCCCGAACCCGACCAGACCCTTGCCGAGCGCATCGACGACCTCCTCGGGCAGGAAACGTCCGCATGGGCTGCCGGTATGACCGGTCATCGCCGCAGCCTCCAATGCCCAGCTCACGAAACTGACTGCACAACAAACATGCTCGCAGCCGAGCTACACCACCGACGGGCCGGACCGACACGTGCATTCCGCCGGCGGCATCACCGGTAATCGTCCCTGACGGGCCTTCGACATAGGTTGCTTCACAGCCTCCGGGGCCCGTCGGCTGTCCAGCCCAATGGGACACCACAAGATTCGAACCATGTGTTGCGGCGACCGTTCTCCGGGTCGGGGCGTTACCGGATGGTCTGCCGAAAAGACCATCCGATATGGATGAGTCGCTTGGGCTGTTCGTCAGGGAAGGCTCTCCTGTGAGGTGCTGAACTAAATGATCATCGCGATCGTTCAATACAATGCAATCTCGACCACTCGTCGGCATGACCGAACATCTGGCAAATCCGGGCACAACACCGCTCGACCTCAGTCTCCACAATCATGCGTCCTCTGAATCCTTCCTCTTCCAATGTCTTACGACTCAGTTCAACAGACTCGATTTCACTCCGTCGTAGTTCAGAGTCCGTTCCCTCACCTTCCTTCCAGGGTCCAGATAAGAAGCCGGTCGCTAGTTAGCGCGAACACGCAGCGAACAGTTTGGGGAAGCATCAGTCCCTTCTTCGGACCCCGATAAAGGAAAATACCACTCGTGATCGCCAAGACCCGCTCGTCGCTGCCAACTTGCGCCACGAGCGCGTGAAAGACTCTGACACCCCGGCGTGGAGGCAGGCGCTACCGCCGCATAAAGGGAGCTACTTGTGCGGGTTTCCCTACGACTCAGCTCATGCTAAGACGGCGGTAGCTTAGGTTAGTGAAGTGGGCACCATCGAGACCGCGACAGGGCGCCGCGGTCGGAAGGTAGCGCGGTAGAAGATCGAAAACGCAAGCGGGCCAGTTAATTGCTCGACCTCACCCATCAGTAGGGGAATTCCGGCACATGCTATGTCGACTGCTGTCTTGGCCACCGGAATAGCCCTTACAAAAGCGACAAGCTTGGAGCGGCGGATTTTCTTGATGCCCGCATACTTCATCAACTCCTCTGCTTGCGCTGCCCGACGCTCACAGGTCCGCTCAAGGCTATCGATCTTACGCTGCATCTGCTCGGGCGGCGCTGAGGCCAGTTCCGACACCTCGTCCTCAATGAAACAACGAAAGTCTGCAAGTTGCCCGGCAAAGTCATGCCGGAATTTGAGTATTTCCTCAGCTGTCAAGGAGCTTGCCGGTACTGGTAGCAGGTTCTCCAGGATCACACGCCGGACCTGCTTCACGCCCGCATCGGCGCGAAGCCGAACGCTTGCCTGGTCATCTGCTCCTCGGGACTCTATTAGTCCTGAACCAAGCGTAGATCTGCCGGTTTAGGGGTCCGGTTCGGGATGGGCCTTGTGCTGTGCGGGTTTTCGCGGCGCTGGGTTGGTGGCCGGCCGGGTTTGGGGTGAAGCGGGCGGCGATATGCGTC
>JALYXV010000275.1 GCA_030947025.1 Actinomycetota bacterium
GCTGTGTACACGACACAAATTCAGCGCACCCCCAGCGCGCAAGGTCCGTCAGGCAAAATGACCCGGTGCTCGAGGCCGTGATCTTCGATCTGGACGGCACCCTGGTCGACAGCGAGCAGCACGGGCACCGGGTGGCGTTCAACGAAGCATTCGAGGCGATGGGCCTGCCCGACCGCTGGGCGCCCGAGCGGTATCGCGACCTGCTGGCCGTCACCGGGGGCGAACGCCGGCTGTTCAGCTGGCTGTCCGACCCGGAATCGTCGTTCTGCGACCGGCCCGAACAGGAGCGCAAGGAGATGGCGGCGCAGCTGCACCGGTGGAAGTCCGACCGGTTCGAAACCATGGCGACGGCAGGCGCCATACCGGCCCGGGAGGGCGTCACCGACTGGTTGGACGACCTCGCCCGCGACGGCGTCCGGTTGGCCGTCGCCACCACGGGATCGCGCCAATGGGCCGTCCCCCTTCTGAACCAGGTCTTTGGCCCGGACCGCTTCGAGGTGGTGGTGGGGGGCGAGGACGTGTCCCAGCGCAAGCCCGACCCTGAGGCCTACCAGCTGACCCTCGAGCGGCTGGGGCTGGATCGCGGCGCGGTCGTGGCGGTCGAGGACTCAGGGCCAGGGTGGGAGGCGGCCCGCCAGGCCGGCCTGGTATGCGTGGTCGTCGCCAACGACGAGACCGAACTGGACGACGTGGCCGGAGCGGGAGGCGCCCCCTTGGTGCTGGACGGTTTCGGGCCGTCCCCCCGTATCATCGATGACCGTTTCGGCGTTATGAACTCTGACTCCCACCCGCATCCGGCCATGGCCGAAGTACTGGCCCATCTGCTGGCGTGCGCGACCATAGAGCCGTGATCTTCGACGGCTTCTCGCATCAGCTTCCCGACACCGACCCGGCGGAGACGGCCGAGTGGGTCGACTCCTTCGACGCGGTCCTCGACGCCCACGGCAAGGCCCGGGCTCGCTTCCTGCTGATGAAGTTGTTGGAACGGGCGCGGGCCGAGCAAGTGGGCTTCCCGGCCACCGTCTCCACCCCCTATGTGAACACCATCCCGCCCGACCAGGAGCCGTGGTTCCCGGGCGACGAGCACATCGAGCGCCGCATCCGGGCCTACATCCGGTGGAACGCGGCCGCCATGGTCGTGCGGGCCAACCACCGGGCCGAGGGCATCGGCGGCCACCTGGCCACCTTCGCCAGCAGCGCGGCCCTGTATGAAGTGGGGTTCAATCATTTCTTCCAGGGCAAGGACAACGGCCGGTCGGGCGACCAGGTATTCTTCCAGGGCCACGCCGCCCCGGGGATCTACGCCCGGGCCTTCCTCGAGGGCCGCCTGACCGAGGCGCACCTCGACCATTTCCGGACCGAGGTCACCGGCGCGGCCGACGGCCCCGGCGGCCTGTCGTCGTACCCCCATCCCCGCCTGATGCCGGAGTTCTGGGAATTTCCCACCGTCTCCATGGGTCTCGGGCCGCTGAACGCCATCTACCAGGCCCATTTCAACCGGTATCTCCTCAACCGCCGCATCGCCGACACGTCCGGGTCCCGGGTTTGGTGCTTCGTGGGTGATGGTGAGTGCGACGAGCCCGAGACACTGGGCGCCTTGTCGCTGGCCGCCCGGGAAAACCTGGACAACCTGATCTTCGTCATCAACTGCAACCTCCAGCGCCTCGACGGCCCGGTCCGGGGCAACGGCAAGATCATCCAGGAGCTCGAGGCCGTGTTCCGGGGCGCCGGATGGAACGTCATCAAGGTCATCTGGGGCTCCAGATGGGACGAGCTGCTGGCCCGGGACGTCGACGGCGTGCTGCTCAACCGGATGAACACCAGCGTCGATGGCGAGTATCAGCAGTACGCCACCCACGACGGCGCCTACATCCGGGAGCACTTCTTCGGTCCCGACCCCCGGCTGCGCAAGATCGTCGAACACCTCTCCGACGACGAGCTGCGCGACCTACCCCGGGGGGGCCACGACTACCGCAAGCTGTACGCCGCCTACAAGGCCGCCACCGAGACGACCGGCCAGCCGACCGTGATCCTGGCCAAGACCATCAAGGGCTGGACCCTCGGCCACGAGATCGAAGGACGCAACGCCACCCATCAGATAAAGAAGATGACCAAGCAGCAGCTGAAGGAGATGCGCGACCGTCTCCATCTCGACGACGAGATCCCCGATTCCGCCCTCAAGGCCGACCTGCCGCCTTTTTTCGCCCCCACGCCCGACAGCGTCGAGTACCAGTACATGATGGAACGCCGCCGGGCCCTGGGTGGTCCCCTCCCCCGACGCACGCCCAACCGGGGCCGGCCCCTCGAGCCACCCGACGACAAGGTGTTCGACGAATTCAAGGCGGGATCGGGGAAGCGGTCGGTTTCGACCACCGTCGCCTTCGCCGGGCTGCTGCGCAATCTGTTGCGCGACCGCAACATCGGCAAGCGGGTCGTCCCCATCATTCCCGACGAGGCCCGGACCTTCGGGCTCGACGCCCTGTTCAAGGAGATGAAGATCTACGCCCCGGGCGGCCAACTGTATGACCCGGTCGACTCCCAGCTGATGTTGTCCTACAGCGAGGCCAAGGACGGCCAGATCCTGGAGGAAGGCATCACCGAGGCGGGATCGATGGCCGACTTCACTGCGGCCGGCACCGCCTACGCGACCCACGGGACACCGATGATCCCGTTCTTCATGTTCTATTCGATGTTCGGCTTCCAGCGCGTCGGCGACCTGATCTGGGCGTTCGCCGATATCCGGGGCCGGGGCTTCCTGCTGGGCGCCACCGCCGGGCGCACGACCCTGACGGGCGAGGGACTGCAACATGACGACGGCCACTCGCTGGTCCTGGCTGCGACCGTTCCCAACCTCCAGGCGTATGACCCGGCCTTCGCCTACGAGACCGCGGCCATTGTCAAGGACGGCATCACCCGCATGTTCACCGCCGCGGTGCCCGAGGACATCTTCTATTACTTGACGCTGTACAACGAGAACTTCGTCATGCCCGCAGCACCGGACCTGCCCGACCTGGACGATCAGATCGTGCGGGGCATGTACCGGTTCGCGCCTGCCCCCGAGGGCCCCAGGCGCAAGGCGACCATCCTGTTCAGTGGCTCGGCCAACCAGGCCGCCCTCGAGGCCCAGCAGCTACTGGCGTCGCAGCACGACGTCGGGGCCGAGCTGTGGTCGGTGACGTCGTACAAGGCGTTGCGGGAGGAGGCGTTGGGCGTGGAGCGGCACAACCGGCTCCACCCCCACCAGCCTCCCGGCACCCCGCATCTCACCTCGGCGTTGGCGTCGGCCGAAGGCCCGGTCGTGGCCGTCACCGATTATATGAAGATGGTGCCCGACCAGGTGGCCCGCTGGATCCCGGCCCATTTCACCCCGCTGGGCACCGACGGCTTCGGCCGCTCCGACACCCGGGCGGCCCTGCGCCGCCACTTCGAAACCGACGCCGCCCACGTGGTCGTGGCGGTCCTCGACGGCCTCCGGGCCACCGGCGACGGCAAACCCGAAGAGGTCGCCGACGCCATCAGCCACTACCAGATCGACCCCGAGGCACCCGACCCACGGCTGCTCTGAGGCCTGGGGAAATCCCCGCATCGTCGGCTATGGCGGGGCCGGGGGTTGGACGGTTGTTCGGCTGGAGCCGACCCAGTCGGCGGTGGGCCGCCAATCATGTCGATGGGCGGTCTGCCATGATGCACGGCTGGAGCCCCGTGGGCTCTGCTTTCCACCCGCAAGACCAAGACACCGAGGAGTTCCCGTGCCGGTCGGCATCTATTTCAGCCCCCCTTCGATGGACGAGGCCACCTACAAGGGCATTCTGCAGAAGGTCGAGGCCAGCGGGCCCTGGCCCGCAGCCGGCCTGCTGCACCACTCCTGCTTCACCGAGGGCCCAAAATTGGCCGTCTACGAGGTCTGGGAGACGCAGGAGGCTATGGAGAAATTCGGCGAGGACCGCCTCATGCCTGCGATGAAGGAGTTGAACTTCGACGCCGGCCAACCGGCTGTCGTATCCATCATCAACATCGTTCAAGCCTGACGCGCCCTCGGATTCCGCGGCCGCCGACGGGTGGACCACTCGTATGATCGCCGGAGCTGGCGGCTGCGGCCCCTATCGCGGCAAATCGCCGGGCGTGGGTCGCGCGCGATCGCCTCGAGCTCGCCGCTCGACGTGGCAAGCTTCGTCTGTGGTCGACGTCTGCGAAACCGGATCCGACGCCGGCTGCCTCGACCTACCCCGCCTGACTGGTCCCGGAGGTGCCACGTCGTGATGGGCCCGGGGGCCGTCCCGCGCCGCCGAGGTGCCGGTCAGGCGGCTTTGACCACCTCCACCACGAACCACAGGGTCTCGGCGGGCGCGATCGTCGGCGGATAGCCCTGGGCTCCATACGCCTGGTCCGGAGGTATCCCGAGCAGGCGCTGGCCTCCCACCTTCATACCGGGAAGCCCCGTCTGCCAGCCTTTGATGACCCCGCTCAGCGGAAAGGTGGCGGGCTGCTTGCCGTAGGAGGTGTCGAAGATCTTGCCGGTTGAGCAGGCCACGCCGATGTAGTTGACGGTCAGCGTCTGCGTCGCCGTCACGGTTGGGCCCGTGCCCGCCTTGAGGTCCTCGGTCACCAGCTGCGTGGGAGGCGCACCGAGCTTGACGGGGACGTCTGGGGCACCCGAGGGCAACGGGTCGGCGAGCTTGACGCACGGTTTGCCGGCGGCCGAAGCCAGGGTTGCCGTGGTGGGGGAGCTTGTGGACGGTGCCCGGCTGGTTGGGAGCGTGGTGGGGCTGTTCACCGCCACCTTCTTCGATCCGCCCCCGCTGGAGACGACCAGGAACAACACCACCACCGCGATCGCCGCCACCGCGGCTGCGCCCGCCGCTACCAGCATGTTGCGGCGCCGTGCCGCCCGTCGCCGGGCCTCGGCGGCCGCCGCCATCTGCTGGCGGCGGCGGGCCAGTTGACGGTGACGCTTGCTACCAGCCATAGCGGCACGGTACCAACGCTCGCCGGGGCCGTCAGGTCCGAGCGTGCTGATACGACGCCAGCCGCCCCATCACCAATCACACCAGCACCGCGACGACCACCAACAGCGGGACGGTATCGTTGTTGTCGAGCCCACAACGCCGCCGTGACTTATGTCGCCATAGTGCTCCTACTTCAGGTTCTGGACAATCGCATCCTTTGTCTCGCTCAACTTCTTCGTCACATTGGAAAAGCGTTGACATGATCTCCGACCGTCGGTCCATCACTATCTGAAGGCGGAGGGACGTAATCTCTGAACTCGCTCTTGCTGTCGAGCCTGAGGCGAAGCTCGTCCCACATACTCCGCGTGGACGGCCTCCAGCCGTGCCGTCAGGCCCGTGGGCTGCGCCCCCGCCGAGGACCCTCAGCCGGGTTCCTCGTGTTGTCGGAAGCCGATTCAGGTGCCTGGCGGCGTCCGTTCCCAGCGTTATCGGAAGTCACACCGGGAGTCTACTTCCGGTAATCAGAGTTACCGGAAGCTGCTGGCACTCTGTTCACGGGCCCGGTGTGACCGCCACGCTCCCAGAGATGGCGTGTTCCTATGAACGGTGCCTCGGGTGACAGAGGCGCCTCTTCCCGAAGCCTCGTCCCCCCCTGGAGCGGCTCGTTCGACAGAGACCTCATCCAAATCGGGCCGCAAGGAGGAAAAGGCGCGACGCCGCAAGCGTCGAGAGATGGCGCTGCTCGTCCTCATTTCGACGACAACAGCCCTCCTGTTCAAGGCGCTGGGGTCCTCTCCCCAGGCGACCGTCGTCTCCGCGGTAGGCGGGCCGCTACTCGCCAGCTCCGTCAGAGAAATCGCGAAGCGTCGCAAATGGAGCGCTAAGAAGATGCTGGGTTTGAGTTCCCTCGAGGTGCTCCTTTTTTGGCTTCAAGACCGCATCAGGGGAGCGAAGAAGAAAGTTGGTCGTCCTCGGCCGCCTGCGGGGCCACGGCCAGCCCCTGAAACCAGCTCGCTCGCCACCGCCGCCGTGCAAGCGGCACAGACATCGGGGGCCTCCGTTGTCATGACAGCGTTCATGGCAGGCGTTATCACGGTCGTCGGTTTCACGGCACCAGAGCTCGTGGTCGGCCATGCGGTTGCATTTGGTGGCAGGAGCACCTTCCTCCCCACGTCCATCCTCCCTCAGAAGGATGTGGCCGCCAGCGGTGCGATCCCCTCCGGTGGCAGCGCCCACGATCTGACGATCGGCACCCCCGGCCAGAACGCCCGGTTCTCCTTCAACGGCCACCAGGGCCAGACGGTCAGCCTGCAGCTAACCCATGTCCAGATCGGACCAGGCGGCCAGGGCGACCCCACCTGTTGCGTCTACGACGTCGCGATCATCGGCCCCGACGGCCAGCCGGTCCCGGGGAGCGCATCCGGCGATTACACCGGTACCGGCGACGAGTCCTTGGACCCCAGGAAGTTGCCGTCCGACGGGTCCTACAGCGTCGTGGTCGACCCGCATGGAGCCAACACCGGCCACGCCACCGTCACGCTGCTCGATAGATAGCGGCTCGCATCCTCGTCTGCAAGAGAAATGAAGCTATTAGTTTGTCCTCATGCCAGTTTGCCCCTGGGGTCACGGTCGGGAGTACTGGGCCGGGTAGATCAGCGTTCGAGGTGACGTCTCGGTTGATCTCGGCGATCAACTCCCGCAGCTTCGCCTTGGCCGCATTGACTGCTTGTATCTCACTCATGATGAACTTGAGATCCTGGTCGGCACCCTTGGCGGCTTCCATCAACACCAGGTAAGCCAAGTCCTCGATCTCGCCGGATTTGAGCGACGAGTGCAACGTCGTGTCAGAGCGCGCAACCCTTGCAATGACATCGAAACTTCGATTTCTGGAGTTGCGGTCCCGGCACTTTCGCTCGGAAACCGGGCGAGGCCGGGTATTTGCGGCACCCGGTATCGAGGTCGGCAGACCTTGGGTGTCGGGCCACGTCTGACAGGTCGTCCTCTGCTTCGACTTCCGGTCGGCGGCGGTTGCCGTTTGATCTCATCGGTGACCGAGCAATCCGACTCGTCCTGTGCCTCTGGTTCAGGGGGTTGTTGGGGTCGCGAGGCGATGTGAAGGCGCATGCAATGGACGCAGGCGGTGACCACGAGGCAGGGAACCTGCGGGGCCGTGCTCCGCGCGGGGCAAGCTCCTGCTCCCGCCACCACTGGACGTGTTCGGTGGTCATACCGGCGGCTCCATGGACATTGGAATCAGCCACTGCCACGACCGTCTCCACCCGTCAGGCTCGGACGACTTCCACGTCGCCGACGCCCGCCTTGGCGGTCACGACGAGGCGCCGTGTTGACTCCGCCGAGACGGAGCGGCCAGCGTTTGTGCCCTCGTTGCGGTTCCCGAACACGGTGACCCTTCCTGCTCCGGTGTGGGCGTCGACGATGACCGCGGCGTCGCGGGGCACTCGGACGACGACGTGACCGGCCACGACGCTGGCATCGACGCGGGTCGATCCCTCGGGAACGGCGACAGCGGACAGGTCGAGGTTGATGTCGCCCGCGGCCAGCCGGTACGTGCGGTGCATTTCCTGGACTGAGCTCGGCGCCCACGAGCGGTCGCCGATGCCACCCCGGAAGGCGACGTCGGACGAGGCGGCGACAAGGCCGAGGGCGACGGTGGCCAGCATCATCAACGCGACGAGGGTCGCGGCGGCGGCGAGGAAGACGTTTCTGATCGTCCTCACTCCGCCGCCGGAGGCAAACCGCCGGCCGAGGATCGACTGTTCTGATCCCTCGGCGGGGACGAGCAGCCAGGCGATGATGTACAGCGCGACGCCGGACGCACCGGCCAAAGTGAGGGCAACAAACAGGATCCGGAAGACGACCGGGTCGATGCCGAAGTAGTCGCCGAGGCCTCCGGCGACGCCACCGAGGTAGCGGTCCGAGCGGCTGCGGCTGAGGCGGTTGATGTTGTGGGTGGGGGCTGCGGTGGTTTCCATAGGTCGATCATGCGCATCTGCGACCGATCGGGGTATCGGGAAGAACCCGGGTCGGACCCTGAGGGCGATCTCCGGGGCTCAGGGTTGTCCCTGATGGTCGGGCCGGGGACGTGGTGCGATCATGGACGCATAGCCATTGTCGATCCTCGCCCGACCGCACCACCGCCTCCGAATGCGGGCTCGCGCCGCCGCAGGCGGGGGCGGCGCGGCCGGGACTCGGGCCCGCTGCGGCGTCACGCCAGCAATCGAGTCCTCGGCGGCGTGGCGGCCGGCGTGGCGCGACGCTTCGGATGGGATCCGACCATCGTGCGCATTGTGTTCGTGATCGGCGGGATCGGCGGCGGCACAGGTGTGATCGCCTACTTCGTCGGTTGGTTGGCACTGCGGCGCGATGACGAACAACGATCGATCCTCCATCAGTCGGCCCACGATGCGGGCACGATCGGCCTCGCCATCGGGATTGGGACACTTCTCGTCGCCGCGCTGTCCGCCTTCACGGCCGCAGGGTTGTCGTTCGCCGCGGGTTTGGTGTGGCCGGTGGGGCTGGCCGGCGGAGGCCTCGTCGTGGTGTGGCGCGACGGGGACGAAGATGAGCGCGCCGCGATCCGCCGGATCATCTCGCACTTCCCGGGCCTGGACCAGATGGGGGTTCGGACACGTCGGGCTGCGATAATTCGCGCCGTCCTCGCCCTTGGGGTCGCCTCGGTCGGGATCGGCGCCATCGTGGTCGGCGGCCGCTCTCTCGGCAGCGTCGGCAAAGGAGTAGTCGCGGCGATCACGATCGTGGCCGGCTTCATCGTGATTTTCGGGTCCTTTTGGCTCCGACTGGGGCTGGAGTTGGCCGACGAGCGGCGGGAACGGGTTCGCAGCCAGGAGCGAGCCGAGATGGCAGCCCACGTCCACGACTCAGTCCTGCAGACCCTGGCGCTCATACAGAAGCGGGCCGACGATCCCCGCCAGGTGGTAGCCCTGGCGCGGGCCCAGGAGCGGGAGCTGCGCCAGTGGCTGTTCGAGGATCGCAAGCCCGCTGCGGCCGATCCTGATCTCCACCTGGCCGCGGCACTCATCGCGGTCGAGACCGAGGTCGAGGCCGCTCACGGTGTGGCGGTGGAGTCAGTCACGGTGGGTGACTGCGAGCTTGACGAGGACCTCGCCGCCCTCGTTGACGCCGGGAGGGAGGCGGCGGTCAACGCCGCCAAGTGGTCGGGCGCGGCGGCCGTGTCACTCTTCGCCGAGGTCGAGATGGGGCAGGTGTCGCTGTTCATTCGCGACCGCGGCGCGGGATTCGACCTCGACCGCGTCGCCTCAGATCGGCGCGGGATCACTGAGTCGATCAGGGGCCGCATGGCTCGACACGGGGGGACCGCCACCATCCGCACCGCGCCCGGTGAGGGCACGGAGGTAGCGCTGAGAATGCCCCGGCGTCGGAGTGGAACGCTGTGAGCCCCGAGCGGCGGGTGCGGGTCTTCCTGGTCGACGACCACCGGCTCTTCCGTTCAGGCGTGCGAGCCGAGCTGGGCGACGCCGTGGAGGTCATCGGCGAGGCCGATGAGGTGGGCGCCGCGATCGAGCTCATCGGCGAGCGGAAGCCGAACGTGGTGTTGCTCGACGTCCATATGCCGGGCGGGGGGGGACGGGCCGTTATCGACGGGGTGGCTCCGACCCACCCCGACATCAAATTCCTAGCGTTGTCGGTCTCTGATGCCGCCGAGGACGTCATCGACGTCATCCGCGCCGGCGCCCGCGGATATGTCACCAAGACGATCTCGGGCGAGGAACTGGCCGAAGCCATTGGGCGCATCGCCGACGGCGACGCCGTCTTCTCCCCCCGCCTCGCCGGGTTCGTGCTCGACGCGTTTGCCGCCGGGCAGGCTCCGACCGGCGCGCCGACGCCCGCCGACCCCGAGTTCGACCAGCTCACGGCGCGGGAACGGGAGGTTCTGCGCCACATCGCCCGGGGCTACACGTACAAGGAGATTGCCCGCGAGCTGACGATCTCAGTGAAAACCGTGGAGACCCATGTATCGGCAGTGCTGCGGAAGCTGCAGCTGTCAACCCGCCACGAACTCACCCGCTGGGCGACGGAGCGGCGACTCCTCTGAGGGATACCTCGTGCCTTTTGAAAAGCAGGCGGCGGCTCGGTAGCGAGCAGATGCCCACGGAGCCCAGCAGATGTATTCCTCGCTCATGTCGGTCCTCGGCCATCTGCGCGCCAGCCCCAATGCGCGTGGCGGATGCTCCTGCGCCAATGTCTGTATGACGGTTTGTGATACGCTAGTTGCGATGGCAGAGGCGATCTCGGTGCGACTCGACGACGAGGCTGAGCAGGCTCTCCGAGCTCTGGAGGCAAAGGGGCTGACCCGCTCCGAGGCAATCCGATCAGCGCTGGTCAAGGCAGCTCAGGCGCTTCGGAATCGGGACGAACTCGCCGCCGAGGTCGCCGAACTGGAGGCCGATGCAGTCGA
>JALYXV010000327.1 GCA_030947025.1 Actinomycetota bacterium
CGGTCGGGGCGACCGCGGGCCCGGTGAGGAGTTGGCTGTTACCGCATACCGCCACCGGGGGCACCACCGGAAACCCGGCCGCCCCGGCCGGGGCGGCTGTTGCCGCCGGCTTGGACAGTGCCGCCGGCTTGGTCAGTGCCGCCGGCTTGGACAGTGCCGCCGGGTTGGTGGCTGCCGCCCAGGCCGACATCGTCATGAACGGTGCCGCCCAGGCCAGTCCCACAATCGCCACACCGGCCAGCAGACGTCGGGAGCAACGACCCGCAATGGTCCGGGAGACTTCGGTCACAGTGGGGGTGGCGCTCAGGGTCGAAGCCATCGGTGCCGCCTTCCGGTTGGGCCCGCCTCGTGACGGACAGTTACTCCATCGAGGAGCGTCCTTGCGGCGCGGTTGCGCATGGCTGGCAACGGGCTGCCGCCCCGGTCACCTGGTGATGCCGCGATTCACCCACCGGTGGCTACAGAGGTTGGCCCGCGGCGTCAAACCTCGGACATTTGGGGCATACCACCCCGGCACTCGGAATTTGGCCCGCGCCGATACGAGCGGGCGGCTATCAGTTGGCTGCTGGTGGGCTGAGGCGCCCGAAGGCCGCCCTTGCCGTCGGGTCGTACTCCCGAACGCGGGCTCGGATGGAGGATGTATGAGTGAGGCCGGGCGGGACGAGCAGCTCGAGCAATGCCTGGATCTGTGGCGGTTGGTGCTGGATGACGTCCGCCGTCGTTTTCGGCCTGACCTGGTCCGCGCCCACAACCTGTGGCTGATGACCGCGCTGGCTCGGCACGTGTTCGCGGCTACGACAGTCATCTCTTCCGCCATTCGGGCCGGGACCGGGCCGCCACCGCCGGCCCGTTGCGCCGGGAGAACGGTGTGGAGCTACCGGACGGGCCGGCGAGCAGGCCAAAAGGAGCGGCGACTTCGTCGTCTATTTCGCGCCCAGCCACCTGCCGTGGTGGCGCTCATTCTCCAATCCGGCGACTTGTTCGTCTTGCGCCTCCCGAGTTGGTGGACCGAGGGCATATCGCGGCATCGTGGGCGGCATCGTCGCCATGCTGTCGGGCGCAACCGACCGCGCCGGCGTGGCGTCCGCTTTCCCGCCCCGTTCTTGATCGGCGGTGTTCGACCGCGACCAGGCCGTCTACCGCGACCTCCCGGACGCGCGTTTGAGGTTACGCCGCTCCGGCCGCGGTGGTTTCGAAGCGCTGGGCCTCGGCGGTACGGTGCTTCTCGATGAACTCCAGTAGCCGGGGGAAGATGTCGCGGTCGACCCGGTCACCCATGAACGGGTCCTGGTGGCCGTATCCGGGGAACACGTGCAGCTCGTGCCGACCCGGCACGATTCCCTGCAGCCGCTCGTAACACACGATGTTGGAGTTGCTGAACACCTTGTTGTCCGCACCGGTCATGAACAGCACCGGGGTCTCGATGTCCTTGGCGTAGGCGAAGTAGTCCTCGGGCAGGGCGGCGTACTGCGGATCGTTGGAATACTTCACCGCCCGCCCCGCCTTGACCTGCTTCCTGACGTGACGGTAATAGTTCATGCTCGTGGCGCCATACAGGTCGCCCCCGCGCCGATGGGTGACGTCGGCCAGGTTGGAGTGGCTGTACAGCGCCGGCCACCCGGAGCCCCACATGAGACTCAACATGTGGCATGCCGAGACATCGCATTCTCGGTGGAACACGTCGACCAGCCGGGCGAATATCTTGCCCCGGGTGAGTCCAGGGTCCTCCTCCCACCTCGGGTTCAGGTAGGGAAATCCCAGCACGTACTCGACCGCATCGGGAGCGACCATCAGCTTCATGTTGGACCACGTGGGCACCCGGGGCGTTAGGGCGACGCTGTTGGCGATCACGCTGGAGACACCGTCGATCACCTTGGCGAACAACGCCATGGTGAAGCTGTTGGCGCCCAGGCAGTGGCAGATCACGTGGATCGGCTTGTCGCCGATATGTTGGCGCATCAGCTCGAGGGTCGGCTTGTAGTCGTACAGAGCAACGTCATCCATGGTGTAGCGATGCTTGAACAGGTTGTAGGAATGCCGGTTGCTCATCCGGTAATCCAGGCACCACACATCGTTGTAACCGTTGTCGAGCAGATAGCTGACCAGGTTGTAATGCTCCGGCATGATGTACATGTCAGTCGACGTCGTCAGCCCGTGAATAATGAGGATGGCCTCGCCCGCTCCACCACGCTGGAAACGGAGGGCGGAGAGGCCTAGCTTGTCCTCGGTGAATATGTAGTGGGTGGTGACCTCGGCGTCCTTCACGCCATCGAGGGTGAAGAGCGGGATTTCACGTTGCATGAGGGAGCCTCCTTTTCGGAGCCGGCCGACGCGGCCCGGCTCAGTGGGCTGGTGTGGTCGGGCTGGCCCCATTGCTCTGAGGGCCATGGAATCGAGACGAGTAATAGACGTTGGGGTCGACCAGCCGGCGCCGCTCCGGGTCGCTCGACGTGAGGCTGTGCATGTACCGGAAGCCCTGGTTGGCGATAACAATGTCGTCGAAACGGTTGACCAGCTCTTCGGTCACCGCTGGCGTCATACCGGCGTTGTCGATGCCGTTGTAGAACATCAGCTCGCAGAAGCGGTCATTGGATCCGCCCTGGGCCAGGTAGGGCGAATGGATGCTCTTCACGTACACCGAGAGGAAGGTGAAGCACTGGTAGCGAGTGCGGAACTCGACCATCAGGTCGTAGGCGCTCTGGAACAGTGTGTCGAATCGGTCGAGCGGCGCCAGGATGATGAACATGCGGGTCGGGTCGCCCACCATGGAGTCCAGCACCTTGTCGGTGAAGAATTCGACGTTTTTGATGGTGGCGTACTGGGGGCTCATGATTACCCCCAGCATGCCGGCCAGCTTGAGCCCCGCCCCGACATTCGTCGGCACGTGGTCGGCGCCCCAGCCCAGGCCGTCCAGATAGGTATAGGCGGCGTAGTCCCGGGCCTTGGCCCACCAGGTCTGGCCCGTGTTGTGGTAGGCCGAGAATTGCCCGACTCCGACGCTGCGACCCCCCGGGAATGGGTAGTTGAGCCACACGCCCCGCTCGTATTGGGCATCCCCCGGGTTGCGGATAGTGGCGCCGGCGCCCTTGATGAAGCTGGGAACGTCGAAATAATGCTTCTCGTGGTTCTTGAGCACGGTGTCGTACTTGGCGATCTTGATGATCTTCACCGTGATGGTGGCGATCACCCCATGCTGACCCCGCCCGGTGAGCACAGCGTAGAACTGGTCGGGGTTCTCAGTCCGGCTGGCCGTGACCACCTCGCCGTCCCAGTTCACGTACTCGATACGCTCAATGGTGTCGACGAAGAGGCCGAAACGGTGCGATGCCGGGCTGATGCCGCCGACCGAGGCGAAGCCCCCCACGGTGATGTGGTTGTGGTCGCCGATGATGGGCAACCCCAGCCCGCGCGTGGAGAGGCGATCGTCGAGTTGGGCCGAGATCATCCCGGCCTGCACGGTGGCGGTCATGTTGACCTCGTCGATCTCGACGACCTGGTTGAGCTCCCTCGTCAGCAGGACACTGCCGCCCGGATTGAGCACCAGGTTGTTGCTGGAGTGTCCCGCGCTGCGGATCGCCAGGTGCTCGCCCAGGGCCTTGACCTCCTTGACGATCTTGACGATGTCGTCGGTGGTTTGGGGCAGGTAGACCTTGAGCGGGAAGCGGGGTTTGATGGACGGATTGGCGATCCGTTCCCAGTCATAACCCAGGCTGTCGATGCTGTCGTGGGTGAATCCCTTGTGGCTGTTGATGGTGGTCCGCCACGTCGGCCGGCGGAATCCCAACTTGACCCGGCCGTTGTCGGAAATCGACGAGGCCTCCTCCACTTTCCGCATCACGGCGGTCGCCGGCATGGCCAACGCGGCGAGCCATAGCGCCGAGGTCTTCAACGTCCGTGTCCGCATCCGCCGCCTCCTTCCTGTTTGCGTTGATTGCCCTGGTTGCGGGCGCAACGTTTTCACTGGACCTTACCGCCCACCATCCCCCCGGTCCCCTCGGCCCGGGCCTTGAGCGCCTTGTTGAGCGCGGCGTATCCCTTGGCGATCCGGCGCCGCATGATTGGCATCACGATGGGCGCCATGAGCCCCCGCCCGATCTCGAATTGGACGAAACGGGTCCGGGACGGGCCTCTCGGCTCGAACTCGAACCCCCGCTCGACGTCGAACAGCCGGGGTATCCGCTGCCGGGCCAACCAACGGAGCTCTCGGGCGGGCCTCACCACCGTGACCCGAGGGCGGAACCGCAGCATGCGCCGGCCCAGACGCAACGTGATCCGCAGCCGTCGTCCCGGAAGCAGCTCGCCCTTCATCTTGCGGATGAAGGGGTTCCAGGAGGGGAACGACCGGAAATCGGTGAACACCTGCCACACCCGCTCGGGCGAGGCGTCGATGTCGATGTGGTCATGGACCATCCGCATGAGGCGTGACTCCTCTCGAGTCGCTAGGAAGGGCGGGGAAAGGGGTGGCCGCCCTGGGCCGACGGTTGTCCGCCCCTTTCGGCCGCCAGCTCGGCCAAGCCCTCAGCCCGCGGCTTGACCGGTCGGTAATCAAGGTCATGGCGCGCCCGCGAGATGTCGATCGTGACCTCCAGTGACGACAACCACACCGCAATGGTGGTGAGCGGCGGGGTGCCCGGGAGGTGCAACGCCCGCCATCCGCCCTCGGCCGCGGCCGCCACGGTGCGGGCCATCCCGGGCGGTATTGAGCGGTCCGGTATTTCGACGCCCTGCGTGGCCACCAGGTCGGTGATGAACTCCCTGAACACGACCGGTTCGCCATCGGTCACGAACCACACCCGCCCCGAATGCGGCGATACCGCCGCTCGGACCAAACCGTCGACCGCGTTGTCGACATGGGTGGTGGCGGTGAGGTGGCGCCCGCCGCCGATCCAACGGAACCTGCCCTTGCGTATGGCCGCGAGCAGGGGCGGCAGGATGGTCGTGTCGCCCCGCCCCCAGATCAGCCGGGGCCGGACGATCGCCGTCGCCAGATTGCCTGCGCCCTGGGCGTCCATCACGGCCTGCTCGGCTCGGGCCTTGGTGGCGCAGTACGGGACCTTGGAGTCCGGCCTCAGCGGTGCGTCCTCGTTGACATTGACCAGAGGTTGGCCCGCCAGGAGGGCGGCCTCGGTGCTCACATGCACAAAGCGGGGCACCCCGGCCCGCCGGCTGGCCTCTACGGCGGCCTTGGTCCCGCCCACATTGATCTGCTCGTACACTTCGGTCCGGTCGTATTCCGCCGTGTGGGCGGCGCAGTGGAAGACCACGTCGCATCCGCCCAGCTGATCGGCCCGCCCGGGCAGATCGTCCAGCCCGCCGGTCACCGGCGTGGCCCCGGCGGCCACCACTTTGGCCGCCGCCGCCTCCGAACGGGCCAGGGCTCGCACCGACCAGCCGTCGGTGCAGAGCCGGCGGACCAGGTTCGCGCCCAGGAACCCGGAGCCACCGGTTACGAAGGCGGAACGTGCGGCCATCGGTTCGGTGGGCCCGATCAGTCGGGGGTCGTCGGTGCGCTCGCCCCGCCCCCGGCGCCAGTCGCGGCGCCTCCGGCCCCACCGTCCGATCCGCCCGATCCGCCCGATCCGCCCGCCCGCCCGGCGTCGCGCGCCAGTGTGGCGGATGGTGTCTGGGGCACCGGAGGTGCGGGAGGCGTCGGCGGGGCGGTGGGACTGCCCGACGGGCGAGGTTTGCCGGCATTGTCGATGATGACGGCCAGCGCCTTCTCCCGCTCGGTGACCAGGCCGGCGACTGCAGCCGAGAAGGACTTCCATACATCGTCGTCGGGGTGAAGGATGCCCGACAAGCGTTGGTAGAACGGCCCCTGCTCGGCCGGCAGGCCGTCGTCCAGCCGCACCCGGTACCCCCCCGGGTCCTTGTTCTGGTTGTACATGCGGACGCAGGCGACCTCGAGGTTCTCGTCGATGAGGACCATGTTGGCTCCGTGCAGTGGTTCGACCTCGAGGGTGTCGACGACCCACCCACCGCTGTTGAAAATCCGCACCGGTTTGGCCAACCCGGGTACGACTCTGGTGCTCACGAACGGCTTGTGGGTATGGCCGAAGATGAATTTGAGCTGGTCCGGCAGTTGGCCGTCGCGGTTGGGCGCTTCCCCCGCCAGCTGTTTGATGAGGGGACCGCCCAGGTAGGCCATCATGCCCGGCTCCGCCTTGTCACTGAGGGGCTTGGTGGGTGTCCTGCGCTCGGAGGCGGCCACGTTGGAGGCGACCATCTTGAGCACCTTGTCGAGCACCGGCTCGATCAGCCAGTGGAGCCACCCGAGGACGCCCTTTCCCGGGATCTTCTTGGCGATCCCGGTGGCCAGGTTGCCGGCCAGCTGCTGAATGGCCTTGTCGGACTGCAGCATGTCGTACATCAGGCCCACGTCTTCGCCCACTTGGCCGGAACGGCCGAGGGTGGACCAGAAGAAGTCGATCCAGGCGAAGTTCTCAGCTTCGATGTCCCACACCTCGGTGGGCAGGACGCGGTTGGGGAACATCAGGCTCTTCATGGCCGTCATGAGGTGGTAGATGGCCTCGACGTTGTGGCCGTGGTGGAACACGATCACGGTGCGACCGTCGTCGGACCGCAGTCCCATGTTGGGATACGAGACCCGAACGTTGAGGTCCTGGCGGTGGGGCTGGCGTCGGGCCAGCTGCTCCAGCAGCTCAGACTGCACCGGGCGGGTGTCCTCCTGGAAGTAGAGCTTGGTGGTGTGCCAGGGGATGGGAAGGGGGGCGTCGGCGGGGATATTGCGCAGGAGATTGGCGTACTGCCGCTCCCGCGCCGTTTCCCACAGGTGGTGGTCGTGGTTGCCCGGCTGATAAAGGATCGTTTCGTCGAACAGCCGCTCACCGTTCTTGGGAAACACCCGGTCCAGGAAAAGCTCGAACACCATCAGGGCCACGTTGTCGCTGGCCAGGGCCAGCTCGAGAATGTCACCGTTGAGGATCAAGGTGGGCTTGCGGGTCTTGTCCTCATTGGACCCGACAAGGGTCGTCAGTCCCGCCACCAGGCCGTCGAGCACCGAGCTGGCCGTGGTCGTGTCGACGATGACGTCGCCCTTGATCAGGCTGCTGAGGATGCTGTTTTCGGCGCCGAAGTGGAGATCGGAAAGGCAGACATAGCGGATGTCGGGCATGGGAACTCCTCAGTGGTGGCTGCGCCAGGGCAGCCGGGGTTGGAACACTTCCCAAAGCTGGCCCATGAACAGGCCGCCGAAAGTCTGGAAGGCGCGCCACCGACCCGGTAAATCCGGACCTTTGACCCGGAAGGTCGTCAGCTGGTGGGCGAAGTCAAGGGGCAGGATGTGAATGATGCCGGAGCCGACGAGGGGGGCGGCATCGTCGCCGCCGACTTCGACGTGACCGGCCAGGATCTTGGTGTACAAGGTGGTGGTCTCGCCCCATACGTCCTTGAACTGGGAGAGAGCGGCGACGGGGTGGCGGATGTCCTTGAACCCGGTGAGGGTGAGCGGGTGGCCGACCGAGTCCTTGAACCACAGCCGGTAGAGCATGTGGCGGGCCGGTTCGGCGTTGATCTCGCCCGCGTCCACGAACAAATTGAACACGCCCCGCTCGACCGGCAGCCGGCCCCCGAGGACATCGCTGAAGACGTAACCGACGGCCGGGCAGACATGGGTCGGGTCGGCCACGAATGCGTACGTGTCGTCGGTGCCGATGGTGAGATGGAACATCACCGCCGAGCCCGACGCCTGGCCCTGGTCGAATCCCTTCTGGTAGTCGGTCTCGTTGAAGGTGAAGAAGCCCTTCATCTCCTCGGTGAACTCGAGGTGGTACTTGGGCTTGGTGCTCGGCCCGGCCCCGTTGGCCCCGGTCACGGCGCCACCTCGGCGGTCGAGAGGATGCCGTCGGCCACATGGTCGGCGAAGGCGGCGATGGTGAACGAGGGATTGGGCCCCACCGGCCCGGGCATGGCCGACCCGTCGACCACATACAGGCCGGGGTAGTGAAACACCTCACCGTCCGTGTCGATCACCCCATCTCGGTCGTTGGTCGCCATGGGGCAGCCCCCCAGGGCATGGACCGTGATGACCCGCTTGAACAACCACAACGGTGAGTTGAGCAGCTTTCCCCCCAAGGCGGAGGCGATCCCGCCCAGCGTCTTCTCCACCCGATCGAAGTAGGCCTCCGACGTGCGGCTGCTCCAGTCGAGATCGAGTCCGCTGTCGCGCAGCCGCATCACGCCGTCGGGGATGTCGCGGCCCATGGCCAGCATGGGCAGCGCGGTCGACGACACCTGGCCGCCGCCGAGCAGCTTGGAAACATCGCCACTGATGTTGCGGCGGGGATTGCCGCTCCAATGGGCCACCAGACGGCGGGCGAAAAACGACGCCGCCCGCCCGGCCATGCTGATCGCGCCGGCTGACTCGGCGACCCAGTCGAGGAACGCGGGGACACCGCCGTCCTCCACGTAGAAGCCCCGACCGGTCGCTCCCGTGCCATCGTGGCTGTCGGCGATGCGAATGGCGCTGGTGATCACGGGCCCGTAGCTGGGATCGATATGGCGGGGGACGCTGTGCCCGCCCACCCGCCGGTGGGCGTCAATAATGGCCGACAGCACATCGCCGTTGCCCGAGAACCGGGTTCCCAAGGCGGGCGACAGCCGAGGCAGGGCCGCCCGGTTCTTCAGCAACAGGTAGGTCGACCCGAACGTCCCCGCCCCGAGCACGACCCGGTGGGCCTTGATGGTGGTGGTGGGCAACTGGCTGATGGGCACCGGCGTGCGGTTTTCGCCCGGTTGGTGGGTCACATAGGTCACCCGGTACCCCGAGGTGCCGCCGCCCGGGCCGTCCAAGGGCTCGAGGGCGCGGACCTCGGAGAGCGTGCGGATCTCGGCGCCGTGGTCCTTGGCCCGGGACAGGTAGGTGTAGTCGAGGGTGTTCTTTGCCCCGTAGTTGCACCCGGCGTCGCATTCGCCGCACAGCCGGCAGGTCTCCCGGGGCAACCCGTGCAGATTGGGATGGGGCTCGTGGAGGGGCATCCCGGGCGCCGGTTCGTCGCCCGGGCTGCGGAAGCTGACGGCCAACTCGGGCAGCAGCCAGTCCAGCCCCAGCGTCTCGGCCGCGTCCCGCATGGCGATGGTCTTCGGTGTCTGGCTGTAGGGCGCCCGGTCGAAGGGGTAGCGCTGCAGGTCCAGCATCTTGGCCACGGCGTCGTAGTGGGGGTCGAGGAGGGCCCGGTCGATGGGCCAGCGTTCGTACCCGCCGTCGGGCAAGGCCTCGTCGACAAACCAGTGCTCGTCCTTGCGGATGAACACGTTGGCGTAGATCAGCGAGCCCCCGCCCAGGCCGCTGGAGACGACGCTCTCAATGCCGTTGAAGGCCCAGATGTCGAACATCCCGTGCAGGCCGGCGGTCGGGTCCCAGAGGTTGTTGGCCAGACCCCGCGGGTCACGGGGGAACGAGCCGGGCGGGTAGGGGCGGCCCCGCTCGAGCACGCACACCCGCTGGCCCGCCTCGGCCAAACGGAACGCGGTTACCGAGGCCCCGAAGCCGGAGCCGACGACAACGGTGTCGAAGTCGTCGGACGCATCGGACAAGGCAGAATCGGACACAGTCCTAGACGTTAATCACACTGGCCCCTCGAACCGCGGCCGAAGATCCTTTTGGATGTCCGGACGGCTCCCGAAAACCAGAAGCAAGGTGGCTTCCCCCAGGCTGGTCGCCCCATCGGCCGCCCGCCGCTGTGACCCACCCCGAAGCCTCCCCCTTCGCCTGCCTGGGCCGCCGTGCGCCGGGTCATGGGGAGACGACCCACTGTTCCTGGCCGATCCGGTGCCTCGCCGGTGCAGTTCCCGCGAACCGCTCGGCCCCGTCACGAGGGAGTGTTGCTCCAACCCTTTGGGAATCGGCAGCCGCGCTGGATGGACAGCTGGGTTACCCCGACGATTGACGGCGCCCCACCGAGGAGTGTTCGGGAGCCCGTCGGGCTCGAGCACCGGCGGGCGGGAGGTGGCCGGATCAGGGCCGTGAGCATGCCCCGGACCTGCTCTTGACCCCGAGTTCGGTCAGAACGGCGGCCAGTTCGGCTTGTCGATCCTGGCACGCCCGGCAGCCGCGGAGGTGTTCGGACGCCCGGCTCCGTACCCGGTTGGCCGGCCGCCGGTAGGGTTCCCGGCAGAGCATCTCGGTGACCCGCGCGCACGTGCCCACCGCTGGTCGCAGGTGCCGGCCCAGGAACCGCTGGCCCGCCAGACGTCGGGCCTCGACGCACTGGCGGCGGATGGTACCGGCCGGCTTCCCGAGCGCCACCGCGATGTGCTGCACGGACAGGCCGGCGTCGTAGCGGAGGTACAGCAAGAGGCGCAGGGCGGGTTGCAGCTCGCGCACCACCTCGGCCATCGAGTCGCACTCGAGGATTGACAACGCCCGCTCGGCCGCTGATTCGCCCGCCCACGTGGCGTCGACCAGGGCGTCCATCGGTTCGACCGGCGGCTGGCGGCGGCGCTGCCGGGACAAGTCGATGGCCGAACGGACGACGCAGCGGACCATCCATGCCTCGACCGCGGCCGGGTCGCGCAGCTCCCCGATCCGCCGCAGGGCCCGGGTCAATCCCTCGGCGACCGCGTCATCGGCGTCACCGTCGCAGCAGAACGCACACGCCGCCCGCCGGGCCCGGCTGCGTGTCCGGCGAAACAGCTCACCGGCCGCGG
>JALYXV010000329.1 GCA_030947025.1 Actinomycetota bacterium
GTGCGGGCCGTCGCGGCCGCGGCGGCCAGCGGAGACGGCCTCGCCCGGGCCGCCCTGGCAGCCCGCGACGGACGCTGGGTCGTGCTGCACGGATCACGACTGTCGGCCGATCAGGCGGCGGTGGCAATTATCGTCGAGGGGGCGCGCCCCATCGTGGTCAGCGAAGTCATCGCCGGGGCCTACCTGCTCACGCCTCGAGAACGCGAGATCATCGGACTCGCGGCGCAGGGTCGAACCACCAAACAGATGGCGATCGGGCTGGGGATCTCGCCGTTCACCGTGCAGGACCACCTCAAAGCCGTATTCGCCAAGACCGGCGTACAGACCCGCGGTGAATTAGTGGCGGCCCTTTATATGCAGCAGTACGAGCCGCGGCGCGAGGCCGGATGCACCCCCGGCCCTTACGGCTGGTACCTCGACGACGAAATCCCAGCCGCCCTCTGACTATTGTTCTCCGAAATCGAAGGACTTCCCGAATGCTCGGCGCGGAATGGATGTCCGGCCCAAGGACTCGATCTCGGTCGGGATCACCCGGGCCGCGGTATCTCCGACGTCGAGAGATCTTCCACGATGAGGAATCGGTCTGGCGGTTGATCGGCCGGTTCCGTGAGCCTCGGCTGCTGGGGAGCTGTTTACGAGGCCGGGCCGACCGGTTATGACCTGGCCCGGTCGTTGGCGTCAATGGGCGTGGCGTGCGAGGTGATCGCCCCGTCGATGATCCCCAAGGCGCCGGTGCGACAAGGCCAAGACCGACAGCCAGGATTGCTGTCGGCGTCTGGCCCGACTGTATCGGGCCGGGGAGCTGGTGGCGATCCGTCCCGCTACCGAGCCGGGGTTACGAACCACAAACGTGGACGCCGACATGAAGGAATGCCTGAACCGCCGCTTGGGACAAGGCTCCAGTTGTCGGGCAGATTGCAGCCGTCATTCCGCCTGGATGGTCGACTCCGAGGGGAATCCAAGCAGTGCCGCTCGCATTCGGCTTAAACAGGGCGGCCCTGGGAACGCAGCCTATTCCTGGCGGGCCGCAGAGCATTTGTTCCGCATACTTCACATTGTTGACAACCACGCAGACCGCGGCGCCCGTCGATACCTCGGGGTCGTACACACCGCCGAAGGCTTCCGTCAGGGTCTTCGTGTCGCACGGTAACTTCTCACCAGTGACTGATCCAGATGTCGTCGTGCCGGGCGTGCCGGGCGTTGCTGGTATCGACACGCTGTCGAGTATCTGGGTCGCAAGCGAATGCTTGGCGGCGGCCAAAGTCACTGCTGCTACGGCGTACGCGGGGCTCGAACTAGGGGGAGCGATGACCACCGCCCCGTCGGTCTGGTAGCCCGATGCGAGTGAGTCGATCCCCTTGTCGCTCCAATAGCCCGACAAGGACCGGGCGTTTCCACTGGCTTGGAACCCTGCCTTCGAGGCGCTCAAGCCGACCACGCTCTTGGCCCCTGCTGGTGCGAGTGAGACCGGTCCCGTGAGAACACACCCAGAGCAGTGGTCAGCGATTACCAGCATCTGCTCGTTCGGGTCTGAGGGTGAGATGTATAGGTAGTCGACGTGGTCGCCGTAGACGATGTTGCTCGGTTGGGGAACCTGGGTCCATCCTGCTGGAATTCCCACCGTCACGCCGCCGGGCGTCTGGGTGGTGAGTGTCGGCTGTGGCGCAGTGGAGCTGGTGGTCACGGGCGCCGCTGTTGTCGGCGCTACGATGGATGTGCTCGTGCTTGTCGTGGGCTTCGTGGCGCTCGCCGTCTTCGTGTCCGATCGGGTACAAGCCGCGGCTAGGAGTCCCAAGATGGCGGCCGCGACCAGGACATGGACGGTTGCGTGGTGAGGGACTCCGTCTCGGCTCGTGCGTGGCATCATTTCCCCCCTTCTCGTCCGCCCATTTCCCGCGCTACTGGATCGCGCTTCGTCAAGAACGCTACAACGGTTACAGAGTTTCGGAGCGGTCATTTCGGCAACTCGGACACCTTGGAGAGTGGTCAGCCCCCGATATAGCAATAGGCTGACCCGCTGTATTGGAAGACAGAACCTGCCAACACGCCACAATCTGGTCCCGCGGCAGAGACTACTATGCCTGGCCCGTTGGAACCTCTATCCAGATGTATGACCGGGAGTTGTGTTCTTGACCCGGATAGTCGCGACGGGCGGGATGAAACTCTGTCCTGGTCCGGCGTCAATCGTATCTACTGCGACCTGCAGGCCAAAAGCGCTGATCGTTGACCGATGAACCCGATTCGCGGCCGGGGAACTTGTCCAGCGTGACGATCGGCTGGTTGGCGTTGGCAGAGATCCGCTACTAGCCGATGTATACCCACGGGGGACGGAACGCCGTCCCACTACCAGCGGGGATGCGAGCAGCCTCTCGCCCCGACGAGTCTTAGGATGGGAACCTCAGCGGATGACGGAGGTGGAAGTCCGATGGACGTCCGATTCGTAGCGAGCATCGCCCCGATCGTATGAGACGCCAAGGCAGCCCGTGCCTTCTACGGAGACGCTCTCGGTCTCTCGTTCGAGGGCGTCGAAGGCGATTACCTGTTCACCCACGAACTTGACGGGACCAAGCACTTCGGGCTCTGGCCCCTTTCGGAGGCGGCAACTGCTTGCTTTGGGACCACGGAGTGGCCGAGCGAGATCCCCGTACCTCAGGCCAGCATCGAATTCGAAGTCGCCGACGTCGCCGCGGCCGCGAAGGAGCTCGAGGCCAAGGGCTACCGGCTGATCCACGACGCCCGCACCGAACCGTGGACTCAGATCACCGCTCGGCTGTTGAGCCCCGAGGGACTCCTGGTCGCGGTCTGCTACACCCCGTCGTTCCACGACGGCTCCGGCGCCAGTAGTTGACCGCCTGCGCGGCCAACTTGCCCCTCGACGGCCACGACCGTGTGGTGGCTGGCCACGACAGGACGGAGGACTCGGCGCGGGTCACGACCGGTGACCGGTGGCCGGCGTGACCAAGACCTCGAGATCCCGACCGAGGCAAATCGTGGATGCGGGCTCGAACTGCGTCGGATTCAATGCGGTGCCGGCGGCTCGAGCCACCACTGTCTCGGTTGGTCGCCGAAACCATGTGGTGCCGAGGAGGCGAGCATCGCCAGTGCGTCGACCAGGCGGTGGATGTGGTCGGGACTCCTCGGGAAGCGCCTCGGATGGCAGAACACGATACCCACGTGTTCCGCCGCCCGGCCGAGTACGGCAAAGTCGGCGATGTTCTCGGTGACGAGAACGCGCCGATCCAATGTCGCCAATGCCAGCAGGGCGTCATCTTCCAGTCCGCCGAGGGCAGGTGACTCCTTGACCGCGACCGCGTCGATGCCTCGGTCGCGGAGTCGCTCCGCCGCGACAGGCGGGTAACTCTCGTCGAGCAGGAACCGCACTCGTCGGAGGCGACGGATTCAGGCGCCGAGGAGGGTTCGGCGTTGCTCCCATGCCGTCGCCTCCCGGTCCGCAGCTTCGAGGTTGGCTGCAAGGCGGTGTTCGA
>JALYXV010000380.1 GCA_030947025.1 Actinomycetota bacterium
CAGGTGGCCCGCGCCAACCCCGCCACCGACACCGGTCAGGTGGCCTTCCTCTTCCCCGGTCAGGGAAGCCAGTCCCCGGGCATGCTGGCCGACCTCTTCGTGGCCTTTCCCCGGCTGCGCCGCCATCTGGACCAACTAGGTGACCTGGCGCCGATCATGTTCCCCCCTGCCGCCTTCACCCGGGAGGAGACGGAACGCCAACGAGCCGCCATCACCGACACCCGCGTGGCCCAGCCCACCCTGGGCGTGGCCGGCCTGGCCATGCACGAACTGCTCGGCACCCTCGGGGTCCGCCCCGACCTGGTCGGCGGCCACAGCTACGGCGAGCTGGTCGCCCTGGTCGCGGCCGGCGCCCTGGACGCTGACCAACTCGTCGCCCTCAGCACCGCCCGCGGCGCCGCCATCCTCGCCGCGGTGGGCGCCGGAGGCGAGGACCCGGGCACCATGGCCGCGGTCAGCGCCCCCGCCACCGCCGTTCAGGCCGCGCTCAATGACCAGGACGGCGTGATCATCGCCAACCACAACGGCCCCAACCAGGTCGTCATCTCCGGGCCCACCGCAGCCGTGGACGCCGCCATCGGCCGCCTGGCCGATCGGGGCCTCCGGGCCACCAGGATCCCCGTGGCGTGCGCCTTCCACAGCACCCTCGTGGCCGGGGCGGCGGCCACCCTCCACGCCGAACTGGCCGGCCGGTCGGTCCGCACCCCGACTATCCCGGTGTGGTGCAACACCACCGCCCGGCCCTACCCGGCCGACCCCGAAGCCATCCGCGCCACCTTGGCGACCCAGGTGGCCGCGCCCGTCCGCTTCGCCGACCAGGTCGAGGCGATGTACGCCGCGGGCGCCCGGGTCTTCGTCGAGGCCGGACCGGGTCGCGTCCTCACCACCCTGGTCAGCAAGATCCTGGGCGACCGGCCCCACGTGGCGGTGGCCTGCGACGGGGCGGGCGAAGCGGGCCTGCCCCGCCTGCTGTTGGCCCTGGCCGAACTGGCCGCGGCCGGTGTGCCCCTGGACACCGAGGCCCTGTGGCGGGGCCGCCAGGTCCGCACCGTTTCCCTCCGAGACGTGCCCCGGCAGCCGGGCTGGCTGGTCAACGGCCACCTGGTCCGCACCGCCGACGGGAACCCGCTGGTGGGCGGCCTCCAGCCCATGACCACCATTCCCGCCGTCCCGGTGCTCGCCCCGCCTGCGGCCCGCGACGCCGCCGTTCTCGAATTCCTGCGCACCAGCCGGGAGCTGGTCGCGGCCCAGCGGGACGTGCTGCTCGGCTATCTGGGAACAGGGGGGGAAAGCCTCCCGCCCCTTGGCTCGATTCGGGCTGCGGCTTCCACCGTCGTGCCTGCCCGGGCCGAGGCGGTGGTTGCTCCCGCCGTCAATTCCATCCCGCCCGCGGCGGCTCCGGCCGCCTCCGGTCCCCTCACCCGGGACCAGATCCTGGCCGCGGCACTGGCCATCGTCGGCCACCGCACCGGCTACCCGAGTGACATGCTCGACCCCGACCTTGACCTTGAGGCCGACCTCAGCATCGACTCCATCAAACGGACCGAGATCCTGGGCGAGCTGGCCCAACGGGTCGGCCTCTCAGCAGCCAACGGCGCCTCCCTCGACGAGTCGACGCTGGAGGAGCTGTCCCGGCTCAAGACCCTCAACGCCATCGCCGGCTGGATCGTGGCCCGCGTTGGGCCGGCCCCGGGCGCCACTGTCCCGACCGCCCCGAAGGCGGGGGCGGCCCAGGTCGGCCAGGCTTCCGACGCCAGCGTCCCAGCGGCCGAGATTTCCCTGGTCGCGGGCCAGACGACGACGCGGCAGCTGATCGAGCTGGAGTCCCTGCCCCCCTTGCCCGAGCGCGACCTCGACCCCGCCCAGCTGGCCGGTCGCCGGTACGTGATCGTCGACGGCGGACTCGGGATCGGCCTGGAGCTGTCCGAGCTGCTGGAGCAGCGCGGGGCCGAGGTCGTCATCGTGGACTCCGGCCCGGGCGAGCCCGACCACGAGGAGAGCCGGGCCGCCCTCGACGGCGCCCATGCCCTGGTCCACCTGAGTGCGGTCGACCCCGACCAGCCGCCGGTGCTGCCGCACGCCTTTTTGGTGCTGCGGGACGCGGCCGAGCGCGGCGTGGCCCGGTTGGTCGTGGCGACCGGCCGGGGGGGCCGGTTCGGCTCCGACCAGGCGGGCGACGGCGGCGATGGCGGCCTGGGCGTGGGGGGACTGGTGCGCACCATGCGGGCCGAGTACCCCGACGTGGCCAGCCAGCTGGTCGATGTCGACCCCAAGGAGCGGGCCGGCGCCATCGCTTCGGTCCTGCTGGCGGAGTTGACCGGGGCCGAGCCGCCGGTGACGGTCGGCTACGCCCAGGGCGTCCGCTCGACCCGGCGGGTCAGGACCGTCGAGCTGGAAGACGTGGGTGGGAGGGCCCCCACCCTCGGGCTGGACCGGGACTCGGTCGTGCTCCTGACCGGGGGCGCCCGGGGGATTACCTCCAAGGTGGCGATCGAGCTGGCCCGGGCCACGGGCTGCCACATCGAGCTGATCGGCCGGACCCAGGCGCCGGTCGGCGACGAGGACCCGGCCACGGCGTCGGCAGCCGATGCCCCGGCCATCCGCCAATCCCTGATCGCATCGGGCCTACGGGTCCCCAGCCAGGTCGAGGTGGCCACCGCCCGGCTGCTCGCCACCCGGGAGATCCGGGCCACCTGGGCCCAGCTGGCGGGGACCGCGGCATCGGCTCGCTACCACGTGGCCGACGTCCGCGACGGCGACGCCGTCCGGGCGGTGGTCGACGACATCTACGCCCGTCACGGCCGTCTGGACGGGGTGATCCACGGCGCCGGGGTGCTCGAGGACAAACGGATGAGCGACAAGGGGGTCGAGTCCTTCGAGCGGGTGTTCCGCACCAAGGTCGACGGGGCCCGGAACCTGGTGTCGGCCCTGCGGCCCGACCTGGGCTTCCTGGTGCTGTTCGCCAGCGTGGCGGGTGTGTTCGGCAACCGGGGCCAGGCGGACTATGCCGCGGCCAACGACGCCCTGGACAGCCTGGCCCGCACCTGGTCGGGCCGGTTCCGGGGCCGGGTGGTGGCGGTCGACTGGGGACCGTGGGCCGGTGCCGGGATGGTCTCGGGCGAGCTGGAGCGCGAGTACACCCGGCGGGGTGTGGGCCTGATCAGCGTCGACGACGGCATCGCCTGCGTGCTCCGCGAGCTGGCGTGGGGGCCCCGAGACGTCTCCCAGGTCGTCTATCTGCGCCAACTGGCGGCCGGGGGATGACCGCCTCCGGCTCGCGGCCCACCGATGTGGCAATCGTCGGGATGGCCGCCCTGTTCCCCGGCGCGGCCGATCTCGGGTCCTTCTGGCACAACATCGTCAACCGGGTCGACGCCGTCACCGACGTTCCGGCCACTCGCTGGGACCCTTCGTACTACGACCCGGAGGCCTGGTCGCATCCGGCCAGCGACAAGTTCTACTGCCGCCGGGGCGGGTTCATCGACGACATCGCCACCTTCGATCCGGCCCGCTTCGGCATTGTCCCGGTGGCCGTGGACGCCACCGCGCCCGACCAGCTGCTCGCCCTCAAGGTGGCCGCGGCCGCCATCGCCGACGCCGGGGGCGACGACACCCTGGGTGACCGCAGCCGGTGCGGGGTGATCCTGGGCCGGGGGGGCTACCTGACCGCGGCCGCCGCTCGCCTGGATCAGCGGGTCCGGGCCAGCCGGCAGCTGGCCGCCAGCCTGCGAGAGCTGGTGCCCGGGCTGACCGACGAGCAGGTGGACCAGGTTCGGCGCGACTTCCAGCAGCGGCTGGGACCCGAGCGGCCCGAGGAGTCCATCGGGCTGGTCCCCAACCTGGCCGCCTCCCGGATCGCCAACCGGCTCGACTTGAACGGCCCGGCCTACACGGTGGACGCGGCCTGCGCTTCGTCGCTCCTGGCGGTCGACCACGCCATGGCCGAGCTGGCCGGGGGGCGCTGCGACGTGGTCATCGCCGGGGCGGTGCATGTCTGCGACGACGTGACCATCTGGAGCGTGTTCTCGGCCCTACGGGCGCTGAGCCCGAGCCAGCAGATCCGGCCCTTCGACCGCCGGGCCGACGGGATCCTGGTGGGCGAGGGGACGGGGATGTTGATTCTGCGGCGGCTGGCCGACGCCGAGCGCCGGGGCGACCGCATCTACGCCGTCATCCGGGGCAGCGGTGTGGCGAGCGACGGCCGCGAATCCAGCCTGATGCGGCCCGGGGTCGAAGGCCAGGTGCTCGCCCTGGAGCGGGCGTGGGCGGCGGCCGGACTCGACCCGACCGCACGAGGTGCGGTCGGCCTGATCGAGGCCCACGGAACGGCCACGCCGGTGGGTGACGCGGCCGAGCTGACCTCGCTGGGCCGAGTGTTCGGGGCGGACGGTCACGGGGCCGGCTCAGGATCAACCATCGGGATCGGTTCGGTCAAGTCGATGATCGGCCACTCGATGCCGGCCGCGGGCATGGCGGGCCTGATCAAGGCGGCGCTGGCGGTGTACCACCGGGTCCTGCCGCCGACCCTGCACTGCGAGGAACCGCACCCGGCGCTGGCCGGCACCCGGTTCCAGCCTGTTAGCGAGGCGGTGGAGTGGGACGTTCTCGGTGACGGCATGCCCCGGAGGGCTGCGGTCAACGCCTTCGGCTTCGGCGGCATCAACGCCCATGTCATCCTGGAAGAGCCACCGAACGCCCGGGCCACGGCCGCGCCTGCGCCGCTGGTGTCCCGCCGTCGGGGCGTCTCGCAGCGGGTGCTGTTGCTGGCGGGCGGATCGGCGGACGAGGTCAACCGCCAGCTGGCCGTCGACGACGCCATCCTCCTGGCTCGCGACGATCTGCGATCGATACCCGCCGGTGGGCCGTGGCGGCTCGCCATCGTGGACCCCAACCAGACTCGCCTGGAGCTGGCGCGCAAGGTCGCCGCCCGGGGACGCCCCTGGCGCGGTCGCAACGACGTCTGGTTCACCTCTTCCCCCCTGCTGGTGGCGGGCAGAGTTGGGTTCCTGTTCCCCGGAATCGAGCAGTCCTTCGAGCCCAACGTAGACGGGGTGGCAGAGCATTTCGGGCTCCCCGCCGCAGGGTTGGCCGGGGTCGACTCACTGGGCCGGCACGGCGTCGCCAACCTCGCCGTGGGCCGGCTGCTGGACGGGGCGCTGCGCCAGCTCGGGATCGAGCCGGACGACTTGGCCGGCCACAGCATGGGTGAGTGGAACGCCATGATCGCCGCGGGCATGCACGACGCGGCGGACATCGACCGGGTCGTCGCCTCCTTCGATCGTGACAGCATCCAGGTGCCGGGGCTGGTCTTCTCCGCCCTGGGGTGCGGGGCGGCCACGGCCCAGGCCGCCCTCGCCGGGCTCGACCGGATCGTGGTCTCCCACGACAACTGCCCCCACCAGTCGGTCATTTGCGGCGAGGAAGCCAGCGTGGCGGCCGCCCTCGCCCGGTTGCGCTCGGATGGCGTGTTGGGCCAGGTGCTGGACTTCCGCTCGGGCTTTCACTCACCCATGGTTGCGCCCTACCTGGGCCCGTTGGGCGACCTGGTGCACGGCCTGCCGATGCGGCCCGCGCGAACCCCGATCTGGTCGGCCACGATCGCCGATCTCTATCCCCAGGACCTCGACCAGGTTCGCCAGCTGGCGATCCGCCACCTGCTCGAGCCGGTCCGCTTCGGGCCCATGCTGCGGCAGATGCACGACGCCGGCGTTCGGGCCTTTGTCCAGGTCGGTTGGGGCAGCCTCACCGGATTCGCCGACGATGCCCTCCGGGACCGGGAACAACTGGTGATTAGCGCCTGCACGGCCAAGAACAACGGCCTGGACCAGTTGCTTCGGGTGGCTGCGGCCCTGTGGGTCGAGGGCCGGGCCCCCGAGATGGCCCGGCTGGCGGCGGCCCCGGGCGGGGCACGCGATGCCGGCGCGGTGACCCTGCGGCTGGGGACACCGCTCATCCATTTCGCCCAGGACGTGACACCCCTGTTGGTGGCGCCCGCCCCTGCGGCCCCTCTCGCACCTCTCGCCCAGAGCAATCCCTTGGTGGCCGAGTTCGGCGCCTTGTTGGCTGACACCAACGAGGCCGCGCGGGCCGTCCTCCGTTCCTGGCAGGAGCCCCCGGCCGCCCCGCCGCCGACAACGTCGCGCACCACGCGGGTGGTGTCGGTAGAGACCATGCCGTACCTGATGGACCACTGCTTCTATCGCCAGGCCGACGGCTGGCCCAGCGTCGCCGACCAGTTCCCGGTGGTCCCGATGACCACCATGGTGGAGCTGATGATGGACGCAGCCCGATCGTTGTCGGGCAGCCGGACCGTCGTCGGCATGACAAGGATTCGGGCCCTGCGGTGGCTGGCGGCGGCCGAACCGGTCACGGTTACGACCACCGCGGCAGTTGACGAGGAGGGCAACATCGATGTGGCCCTCGAAGGTTACGCCCGGGGCAAGGCGCTGGTCGCCGATGGCTACCCCACCGCCCCGATCAGCCGGGCCGAGCCGCTCCCAGGCGAGCGCCCCTCGCCGGTGGGTGCAACGGAGCTGTATCGGGACCACTGGATGTTCCACGGCCCGGCGTTCCAGGGCGTAACCGAGATCAGCGCCTACAGCGACGACGGGATACGGGGCCAGCTGATCAGCTTGGACGCCCCCGGCAGCCTGCTGGACAACGCCGGGCAGCTGTTCGGCCTCTGGATCCTCACCACCGTCGCCGAGGACAAGGTGGCGTTCCCCGCGTCGATCGAGGGGCTGGAGCTGTTCGGCCCCATCCCCCCGCCGGGCCAGCGGCTGGAAACCATCGTCTGGGTCCGCTCGGTAACCGCCACGTCAGTGACCGCCGATCTCGAGCTCCGCCAGGCCGACGGGACGGTGTGGGCCCGGATCACGGGTTGGACCGACCACCGTTTCCGCACCGGCACCACGGGCGAACCAGAATTGCGCTGGCCCGACCGGAGCCGGATCTCCGAGGCGCAGCCGGGAGGATGGTTCCTGCTCCGCGACCGGTGGCCCGACCCGGCCAACCGCGAGCTGGTCATGCGGCGTTACCTGGTCGGGAGTGAGCGGCGGCAGTACGAAGGCCAGAACCCCCGGGGCCGCCATCATTGGCTCCTGGGCCGGATCGTGGCCAAGGACGCGGCCCGCCAGTGGCTCTGGGACCGAGGAGCGGGCCCGCTCTTCCCCGGCCAGTGCGCCATCGAGAACGATGCCGTGGGCCGGCCCTCGGCCCAGGGCCTCCCTGAAGGCACCGGCATCTCCATCGCCCACTCGGGCGAGCTGGCCGTCGCCCTGGTGGCGGAGACCGACGCCCCGGGCCGGGGAGTCGGCATCGATGTGGAGGCGGTTGAGGAACGCACCCCCCAGTTCGAGTCCCTGGCGTGCACCGAGGCCGAGCGGGCCCTGCTCGACCTGTGCGCCGCCGGTGTCGGGTCGCGGCTGGAATGCCTCACCCGTTTCTGGGCCGCCAAGGAGGCGGTGGCCAAGGCGATCGGGACCGGGCTGGGTGGGCGGCCCCATCGTTTCGAGGTCACGCAAATGGACAGGACACTGCTGCTGGTGGCCGCCCTGGACGAAGGGTCGCGGTGGTGGGTCGACACCACCACCGTCGCCAGCATTGACGGGGCCAGCCGGTACGTCGTCGGCTGGACCGCCACCCCGGTCCCACCCTCCACCACGGCCGCGGCCACGACGCGGGACTTTTCCCCCCTTACCCTTGTCACCGAGAGGACTTCCAATGGACGCTGACGCCATCCTGGCCGACATCACCCGGATGCTCGCCGAAGTGATCGGCGAGGACTACCTGCTCGACATCGAGGTCACCATGGACACCGCCTTCTCCGGCGACCTTGAGCTCGAGAGCATCGAGTTCGTGGCGCTGGCCGGCTTGATGAAGGCGCACTACGGCGGCGCGGTTGACTTCGTGGGGTTCCTGGCCGACATGGACCTGCACCAGATCATCGCCCTGCGGGTGGGCCAGGTCGTCCACCACATCGAGGCCTGCCTAGCGGTGGGGGCCGACTGTGGCTGAGGTCGTCGCCAACGGCGTCCGGTTCCACGTCCAGCAGCTGACGCCGCCCCAAGGGTCAGCGGCGGGGCAACCGACCGTGGTGTTCATCCACGGGCTGGTCATGGACAACCTGTCGAGCTTCTATTACACGCTGGCCAACCCGTGCGCGGTGGGCGGGGCGGACGTGGTGCTGTACGACCTCCGGGGCCACGGCCGCTCCGAGCGGCCGCCGATGGGCTACGCCCTGGACGACTCGGTCGACGACCTGGCCGGTTTGCTGGCCGCGCTGGGCATCGACGGCCCGGTGCACATCGTGGGCAACAGTTACGGCGGCACGGTCGGGCTGGCGTTCGCCCTGGCCTATCCCGAGCAAGTGGCCAGCCTGGTCCTGATCGAGGGGCATTTCGCCGTCCAGGGATGGGGCGAGGAGATGGCCCGGACGCTGTGGGGGATCGCCTTCGGCATGGAGCTGGACGAGGCCCGGGCGTGGGTGGCGGCGGCGGGGCGCAAGATGACCCGCATGGCGGGCAAGGCCGACGCCCTCATCAACCACACCACTTTGGTCGAGGACCTCCTCACCGCCATCCCGTTGCCCCGGGCCCCGCTGGCTTCGCTTTCCTGCCCGGTGCTGGCAATTTACGGAGACGAGTCGGATGTGATCGACCGGGCCCGGGACCTGGCCACCTTGGTGCCCGATTTCACCCTCAACATCCTGGCGGGTTGCGGCCACTCCATCCTCATGGAGGTCCCCAGCCACCTCCGAGCGGTACTGGCCTGGTGGCTCGGCGGGCGCCACGGGCCCGCGCCGTTGTACCAGCCCCCTTCGCCCTCAGCGCCCGCCCTGGCTGGCCTGGTCACCTGATCATGCTGTCCGCCCGCCTCGGCCGGGTCGGCGTCGGCCGGGTCGGCGTCGGCCGGGTCGGTCTCGGCCGGGTCGGCGTCGGCCGGGTCGGCCGGGTCGGCCGGGTCGGCCGGGTCACCAACTTTGGCAGTCGGAGGGGCCCACGGCCCCAAAACCTGCCACGGAACGAGCGGCACCAGCGGCACCAGCGGCACCAGCGGCACCGAGGGGGTGCGAGCGCGTGAGCCGGTTCCTTTTCGTGGTGCCCCCACTCACCGGTCACACCAATCCGACCGTGGCGGTGGGCCAACAG
>JALYXV010000386.1 GCA_030947025.1 Actinomycetota bacterium
CCCGACCGGCGGGGCCACGGCTGGGCCGGCGGGCCCGACCCGGGCGGTCCGTGCCACGGGAACGTCCAGCGCCATCGGGGGCACCGACCCGGGCGCGGCTCCAGGCGCGGGCTCAGGACGGGTCGCAACCAGACCCCGGTGGTGGTAGTCGGCGAAGAACTCCTGCCAGCTCTCGCTTACCGACGCCGGGTCCTGTCGGTATTGCTCGTACATCTCGTCGACCAGCCAGGCGTTGGGTCCGAGCCACCGCCCGTCGTCGGCGCTCGTTTCGCTCGACATGACCCAGCCAGAGTACCGGGCGACCTCCTGGTTACACCGGGCCTTGTACCGTGCCCGGCATGACGGTGCAGTTCATTTTCACCATGCGGGATCTCCGGCGCTTCTACCCACCCGACCGCGAGGTGCTGCGAGGGATCAACCTTTCGTTCTTCCCCGGCGCCAAGATCGGTGTCATCGGGGCCAACGGCTCGGGCAAGTCCTCGCTGCTCAAGATCATGGCGGGCCTGGACGACGGCTTCACGGGCGAGGCCCGCCTGACCCCGGGCTTCACGGTGGGTTTCCTCTCCCAGGAACCGGTGCTCGACGACACGACCGACGTGGCGGGCAATGTCGCCGCCGGGGTGGGCCCCACCAAGGCGCTCCTCGACCGGTTCAACCAGGTGTGCACGGCCATGGGCGAACCCGACGCCGACTTCGACCAGCTGCTGGCCGAACAGGCCGGCCTGCAGGACCAGATCGACGCCGCAGGCGCCTGGGACCTGGAGCGGACCCTGGAGATCGCCATGGATGCGCTGCGCCTCCCGCCGGGCGACGCCGAGGTCAGCACCCTCTCCGGGGGCGAACGCCGCCGGGTGGCGCTGTGCCGCCTACTGCTGGCCCAGCCCGACCTGCTGCTGCTGGACGAGCCCACCAACCACCTCGACGCCGAGTCGGTGGCCTGGCTCGAACGCACCCTCCAGGAGTATCCCGGCACCGTGGTGGCCGTCACCCACGACCGCTACTTCTTGGACAACGTGGCTGGCTGGATCCTCGAACTGGACCGGGGCGCGGGCATCCCCTGGCAAGGGAACTACTCCTCGTGGTTGGAGCAGAAGCAGGCTCGTCTGGCGGGCGAGCAGAAGGCGGACGAGCGCCGCCGCCGCACCCTTGAACGGGAGCTGGAATGGATCCGCATGTCGCCCCGGGCCCGCCACGCCAAAGGCAAGGCCCGAATCACGTCCTACGATGCCCTGGTCGCCGAGGCCGAGTCGGCCGAGCGGGCGCCGGAGCGACTCGAGCTGACCATTCCCCCGGGTCCGCGACTGGGCAACGACGTCGTGACCGCCGACCAGGTGGTGAAGAGTTTCGGGGAGCGCCTGTTGATCGACGGACTCTCCTTTTCCCTGCCTCCGGGCGGCATCGTCGGTGTGATCGGTGCCAATGGGGCGGGGAAAACAACGCTCTTCCGCATGATCGTCGGGACCGAGCTACCCGACCGCGGCGCGCTGAGGACAGGCTCCACCGTGAAGCTGGCGTACATCGACCAATCACGCGACGACCTGGACGGGCCCAAGACGGTGTACGAGGAGATCACGGGGGGCGCCGACAACCTCGTTGTGGGCGGACGGGAGCTGCACGGCCGGGCCTACGTAGCCGGGTTCGGGTTCAAGGGCTCGGACCAGCAGAAGAAGGTTGCCAACCTTTCCGGGGGTGAGCGCAACCGCGTCCAGCTCGCCAAGGTGCTCCGCGATGGCGGCAACGTCCTGCTGCTGGACGAGCCGACCAATGATCTCGACGTCGACACGCTGCGGGCGTTGGAGGAGGGCCTGCTGTCGTTCCCCGGCTGTGTGGTGGTGGTCAGCCATGACCGATGGTTCCTCGACCGCATCGCCACCCACGTGCTGGCCTTTGAGGGCGATTCGGAGGTGCGTTGGTTCGAGGGCAACTTCAGCGATTACGAAGTCGACCGGCACAAGCGCCTCGGATCGAGCGCCGACCAACCCCACCGCATCAAGTACAAGCCGCTGGTTCGGGGGTAGCTGCGATGATCAGCGTCGGAGCCGTCAGGACCTCAGCGCTGGTGGTCTGCGTCGCCGGGATCGCCGGGATGATCGTGACGTCCATCCTCAACCACAACGGTGCGGCCGTCACCTTCGGCCTGATCACCGCGGTGGCGGTCCTGTGCTCCATGGTGGCCAAAGCGGTGGCCGCCGAGGCCGAGCGACGCCTCGGTGGGCAGCCTTCTCTGCCGGGGCCGGGGCCAGAACCGGCCTTGGCGACCGATGCGTTGGCCGAGATGGTCGAGGATCGGGTTCAAGCCGTGATCGCCTCCGGGGCCGACGAAGCGGCGGTGCGCCAACTGGTCGGGGAGGCGGTGCGGCTTGGTCGGACGCTGGCTCCCCCCCACCCGGCTGAGGGCGGGTCGCACTAGTTTCTGCTTCAGACCGGCAAACTTGACGCCGACGCACTGCCCATGCAGGGATTGTCCAGGACCATGATCAGCCGAGCGGTGCTTCGACAGGTAGAACCAGGCAACACTGCCAACTGTGCCCACTGCGGCGCGCCCATCAAGTTCGCAGCCCGCTCGCAACTGCGCCAAGTCATCGCCAACGTCTATCGTGACGGTACCTGGGTACGGGTGGAGCACTACCACGCCGACTGCTACGACGAGGCCGGCCAACCCTACGGCCCGGCCGCGACCTGATCTTCGCGCCCGGCCCTGGTAGTTGGGGGGACGGCGTAAGACTGAAGCCATGCGAGTACTTGTCACGGGTAGCCACGGCTTGATCGGCTCGGCCCTCGTGCCGGCATTAGGGCGAGAGGGCCACGACGTCGTCCGCCTGGTGCGAGGCTCGGCCGGCCCGGGGGACATCCCCTGGAACCCGGAGGCGGGTCAACTCAACGTCGAGGCGCTGGTCAAAGTGGATGCTGTGGTGCACCTGGCCGGTGCTTCTATCGCCGACAAACGTTGGACCGCTCAACAGAAGCGCACGCTCCTCGACAGCCGGGTAGTGACGACCGATCTGTTGGCGCGCCGACTCTCCGAGGCCGACCCGCGGCCGTCGGTGCTGGTCAGCGGCTCGGCGATCGGTTACTACGGCGACCGGGGCGACGCCGTCGTGGATGAAGAGACCGCCCCGGGCGCCGGTTTCCTGGCCGAGCTGTGCCGGCAGTGGGAAGGGGCCACCGCGCCCGCGGAATCCGCCGGTGTCCGGGTGGCGCACATCCGCACCGGGATCGTGCTCAGCCCCGACGGAGGTTCCCTGAAGAAGCAGTTGCCTCTCTTCCGCGTCGGCATGGGCGGCCGGTTCGGGTCAGGGCAGCAGTACCTGAGCTGGATCTCGCTCGAGGACGAGGTGGGGGCGATCATTCACACCCTCCAGACCGCGTCGCTTTCCGGTGCGGTCAACCTGACGGCGCCCCACCCGGTGACCAACGTCGAGTTCGCCCAGACCCTGGGCACGGTCCTGGGCCGACCCGCCAAGGTGCCGGTCCCCAAGGTGGGGCTCTCACTGGTACTGGGCCGTGAGCTGGTCGAGGAGATGCTCCTGGCCGGCCAACGGGTCGTGCCGAGGAAGCTGCTGCAGAGCGGCTATCAGTTCCGCCACCCCGAGTTGGAGCCGGCCCTGCGCGCTCTGTTACGCCCATCGGCCTGACGGTGCCGGGGCTGAGCCTTGCGGGCTCGGGCTGACGCCTTGCGGGCTCGGGCTGACGCCTTCCTGGCTCGGGCTGACGCCTGGCTCGGGCTCAGGCTGACGCCTTCCTGGCTCGGGCGGCTAAGGCACTCGGCGCAAGTCGGCGGTCAGATGCTCCTGCAGCGGCTCACCGACCGCGGCCATCGAAACCACGTAGTGCAGGACGTCATCGGCGACGACCAGGTTCCGGGCGACCGCGGATACAACCGTGGCGGACGATGTGGCCCCGACCAGGCGGCTGGACAACGACACCGTGGTGCCGTCGATGGTGCCCTCCTCGATCTCGACATGGCCCGTCGGGATGGCAATCACCAGCTCGACGACGCCGTCGGGCTTCGGCCTCCAGTAGCCAGACTCGCTGTGCAAGGGCCGCCCATCGTCCAGCGCCCACGTCCGCTGGCTGTAGGCCAGAAATGGCTTTCCGACGTGCCACACCCGGATCTCCTCGCCGTAGGCGAAGGGGGCGATCGTCGGGTAGTGCCCCTGGCCCTCCCCGGCCCAGGTCCCGAGGAGGAACTGAAGGGCGGCCGCCTCGGGGTGCAGGGCGACCGATGGCGCGCTGGCGGGCATAGGGCCACTGTAGGTCCGCCCTCGGGGCCGGTACCCTCCGAGGGGTGATCCGGACCGTGGCCGCCATCCTCGCGGCCATTCTCGCCACTGCCTTGACCGCCGGTCTGGTGTTGGTGCAGCCATGGGCGGGCCGGCGCCGCTACCGGCGCCTCGTCGCCACGGTGGCGGTCGACCCTGAGGCCCGGTTGAGACACTACCGGCGCGGCATCGTGGGCGAGTGGGCCGCCGTCGGGGTGGTCGTGGTGATCGGTGTGCTGGCCGGCCGAGGCCCGTCTTCCATCGGGCTGGGCATCGGCCCCCATCCGGGGTCGGAGGCGGTGATCGTGGCCGAGGTGGCGTTGGCCCTGGGGGTGAGCGCCCTGCTGTTCCGATTCGGCGGGCGCGGTATACGCGACGCCCTGCGCCGCCAGGCACGGGGGTTCGCCGCCCTCCTGCCCCGAGGACGACGGGAGCGGACTGTTTTCGCCTTCCTCGCCATCACGGCCGGGGTCTGCGAGGAACTGCTACTGCGCGGTTTCGGTCTCGCCTATGTCCACTGGCTCTGGCCGGGCGCGCCCCGAACGGCCCTGATCGTGATAACCGCCGCCGTGTTCGGACTGGTCCACCTCTACCAGGGGCCACGCGGTGTGGTGCTCACCGGGCTGGTCGGTGCCTACCTGGCGTGGTTGGTTCTTTCGACCGGCAGCCTGGTCCCGGCCATGGTGATCCACGCCTTGCTCGACCTGCGGATCCTGGCCCTTCCCGACCTCAACCCGCCCGCCTCCCCCGCAGGCGCAACGGCGGACGCGACCGGCGCTCTGTCGGAGTCGGCGCTGGACGGATGAGTCACAGGGCACGCTGGTAGAGCCGCCAGACCTTGGATCGCGTGCCCCCCAGCGTCTCGATCGCCTTGTTCATGCGGTCGTTGGTGGCGAGGATCCACGACGCCTCGGCCTCCATCAGGTTGCTCCGGGCGCTCAGTCGCTCCAGGCATTCCTGGTAGATCAGCGGGCCCAAGGCCAGGCTCTGGTGCTGGGGCTTGATGCCGAGAGCGAAGAACCGGACCCTCGTCACCTTGGGCACTCCCCGCAGCAGGTGGTACCAGCCGAAGGGCAGCAGCCGCCCCGAACGGAGCTTGGGCATGATCTGGTTGACATCGGGCAGGACAATGGCCACGCCGATGGGTTCGCCGTCGGGCTTCTCCACCACCAAGGTGATCTCGGGATCGACCAACTGCTTCAGCGACTTGGCCAGGTGCTTGATCTCCGCCTCGGGCATGGGGGCAAAGCCCCAGTTCTTGCTCCACGCCGCGTTGTACACCTCGAACAGGCGTTTGACCTCGGCGTCGAAATCCTTCATGCGCATGGGCCGGATGGTCACCTTGGCCCGCTGCTTGATGCGCTCCAACGTCCTTCGCTGCCGGTCGTCGAGGCCCACCCCGCCCCGGACCAACTTCCAGCCCCACAGGTCCATGGCCTGCTCCCAGCCGTTGGCCACCCAGTGGCGCTCGTAATAGGGCGGGTTGTGAATGGCGAGGAAGTAGGGAGGGTCCTCGAAACCCTCCACCAGTAGGCCAATGTCATCATTGGTGGTGAACGACGCGGGCCCGACCGCCGTGGTCGCCCCCTGCAACTTGAGCCACTTCCAGGCCACGTCGAACAGCGCCTCGACTGCGGCCGGGTCGTCGGCCGCTTCGAAAAAGCCGACCCATCCCCATGAGACGCCCTGGTACTGGTTGAAGAAGCTGTCGACGCAGGCCCCGATGCGCCCAACCGGCTCGCCGTCCCGGTAGGCGATCCACAGCCTGGTCACCTGATGCTCGTTGGCCGGGTTCTTGGGCGAGATGCGGTCGTGGACCGACATCCGAAGCGGTGGAACCCACTTGGGGTCGCTTCCGAACAGGCGGAACGGCACATCTACGAACTGCTGTCGCCCGCGGCGTCCCGCCGCCGGGCGGACCTCAATGGCCATCGAACGTCCGCCTCACGGACTCAGCCTCCCTGACCAGGTGGGATCGGCGCAAGAGGCGCGCCGATCTGTGGCGCCGTCCGCTAAGGAATGGTCTCTTTGTGCCTCGTTGCTGTCCGCATTCTTAAGGCCGGGACCGGACGATATTTCCGCTGATCACGGTGGTGGTGCCCGGATAGGGACCAGGCCCGGAGTCGTCGGAGACGACCAGGTTACCGACGGTGGTGCCAATCGCCTCGACGCCCTGGCGGTTGTTTCGCAGCATCAAGGTGGCGCCGATGTCGTTGACAGCCTCAGCGCCCCGCCAAACGCATGACAACGCAGGCAACGCTGATCAGCACAAAATGCCTAGGCGCTCCGTTGCGGACGCTGTGTGGCCTCAGCCAATTCGAGGACAGCGAGTATGGCGCGAGCGCGCTCCTCCATCGGGTCTCCGCGGTCAAAGTCGGCGGTTCGTCGACGGGGTCGTCACGGTCCCCTTCATGAGCCGTAGGCGAGAAATCCCACGCCCAATACCACGAGCACTGCTCCATAGGTCTTCTCCAGCCGATGGGAGTTGGCGCGGACCGCCACCCGGGCGCCGAGGAACGACAACGGCACGCTGGTCAGGCCGAAGAGGGCCACGACGGTCCAGTCGACGTGTCCTAACGCTGCATGGACGATCGTGCCGGGAATAGCCAACGCGGCCGACACCGCCAAGGAGCAGGCGAAAGCGGGCTTCAGGGGCATTCGCAGGACGATCAGGTACAGCGGAGCCAACAGGAACCCGCCACTGTTGGCCAGCAATCCCGCCGCCACCCCCACCACGGCGGCCACCAAGACCAGCCGGGCGCGGTAGCCGCGCACGTCTCGTGCCATCTCGCGTTCTTCGTCGGGCCGCAACAGCAGCCAGACGCCGATCCCCGCGATCACCGCATCGGTCACTCTGACCAAGAACGCTCCGTCGATCCAGCGGGTCGTTAGGGCGCCCGCAATGGTTGCCGGCACGCCGATCGCGATGCTCCACCACAGGACCTGCCGGTCGACCACGTGGCTGTGCCAGTACGCCGAAAATGCCACCAACGTCGACGGGATGGTCGCAGGGAGGGGGGCGGCCACGGCGACAATCGCAGGAACACCAGCGGCGTGGAGCAGCGGAGTCGCGACGGCCGAGCCACCTTTGCCGAAGACGCCGGCGAGGAAGCCCACGACCGCCCCTATGACTGAGATGGCGACCCAGTTCATACTGTCATTCAACGGCCCCTCTACTCAGAGATCCAAGACCAACACCGTATGGAGTCCATGGGCCGTTCCTATTAGTTAGGCTATGGAATATTTGCACATTCAACTTGTTGGAACCATCTGACAAAGGAGGAGTGCCATGCCGGCAGTAACCGTCCCGGACACCCTGAGCCTCCCGACGATCCCAGCACCTGGCGCAGAGGGCGGCGTACAACGAAGCGTTCGAAGCGTCACGACTGCGCCGCAAGGATTCGAGGGCGAGGGGTTTCCAGTGCGCCGGGCGTTCGCAGGAGTTGACCAGCGGCTTCTGGATCCGTTCATCCACATGGATCAGATGGGCGAGGTTGAGTACGGCCCCGGTGAGCCCAAAGGGACCGCGTGGCACCCCCACCGCGGCTTCGAGACGGTCACGTACATGATTGACGGCACCTTCCAGCACCAGGACTCGACCGGTGGGGGCGGCCTGATCACCAACGGCGCCACGCAGTGGATGACCGCGGGTCGAGGCATCCTGCACATCGAGCGGCCACCGGAGTCCTTGGTCATGAGCGGCGGACTGTTCCATGGGATCCAGTTGTGGGTCAATCTCCCGGCAGCCGACAAGATGGTGCCCGCCCGCTACCAGGACATAGATGCCCAAGGGGTCACGTTGCTCACCTCCCCCGACGGTGGCACGCTCGTGCGGGTGATCGCAGGGACGGTCGGCCACCATGACGGGCCCGGTGTAACCCACACACCCATCAATTTGGTTCATGCCACCATTCAGCCCGGCGCCGAACTCCGGCTTCCGTGGCGGCAGGACTTCAACGCCTTGGCCTACGTGCTGAGTGGGGAGGGGAGCGCCGGTCCGGAACACTGGCCCATCGGTTCGGGCCAGCTGGCCGTCTTCAACCGCGGCGACGTGGTGCTCCTGTCGGCTACCCAGACCCAGGAGAGCCGCTCCCCCGCCCTCGACGTCCTGATCCTGGGCGGACGCCCGATCGGCGAGACGGTGGCGTGGTACGGGCCTTTTGTCATGAATACCCAGGGCGAACTGGCCCAGGCCTTCGCCGACTTCCGAGCGGGCCGCATGGGCTCTATCCCGGCCAACCACATCGGCGACTAGCTCGTTGGGGTCGTCCATCGACCCCACCCGCGTTCAACCGTGGCATGGTCAGCGTTCCCCTGGCGACTTGTCGGCACTGTTCCGAACAAGTCGCCAGAGAACCATGAACATGCCACGCTTCGCGCCCAGCCCCGGCCCCGCCCCGAGCCCCAGCCCCGGCCCCGCCCCCAGCCCCGGCCCGCGGGTTTCAGGCTGGGACTTCGCCGCTCCCGACTCGGACCGCCCGGACCAGGGCGGTGACCTGATCCAGCTGCGATTCGGACAGGGCATCGAGCCCGAAAGCGCACGCCACCACTTCCCCCGTGGCCTGGTCCATCACCTCTCGACCGGCGCCCGTGATCTCGACCAGGGTGGTGCGCCGATCGCGCTCATGGGGCCGGCGGCGCACGAATCCCTGCGCCTCCAGCCGGTCGACGATGTTGGTCACGCTGGTCGGGTGGATCATCAACCGCTCCCCCATCTTCCCCATGGGGAGGGACCCCCGCCTGGTGAAGGCCAGCAGGACGAGGGCCTCGTAGCGAGCGAAGGTCAACCCGAACGGTCGCAGCGCTTCGTCGACCGATGCCTGCACGATCTGCTGGGCTCGCATGATCGAGGTGGCCGCGGCCATGGTCGCCCCACCCGGCCAGCGCTGGTCCCATTGGCGGCGCGCCTCCTCGATGGGATCCAAAGGCAGCGGACGGCCAACCATCACACAATGAAAGGATAGCCGACTATCGGTTCACAGATAGTAGGAAGTCCTAGTATCATGGAGGCCGTGAGCAGCAATCGAGACGCGTGGCGTGAATCGTTTGCCGATTCGAAGCTTCGCGACCTCGACCCCTCCACCATCTCGGGCATCCCGCTGCAACCGGTCTATGGCCCTGACGACGGGGAATTCCCCGGCCTCTTCCCGTACACCCGCGGGCCCTACGCCTCGATGTACCGATCGAAGCTGTGGACCATGCGGATGTTCGCCGGCTTCGGCACGGCCGAGGACACCAACGCCCGATTCCACGAGATCCTCCGGGCCGGTGGAGACGGGCTCAGCACCGCCTTCGACCTGCCCACCCTGATGGGACGCGACTCTGACGATCCTCGCAGCGCGGGCGAGGTGGGCAAGGCGGGAGTGGCAGTCGACTCGCTCGTCGATGTCGAGGACCTGTTCGCGGGCATCGACTTGGCCCAGGTGACGACCTCGATGACCATCAACTCCCCGGCACCGGTTGCCCTCGCCCTCTACTTGGCGGTCGCAGAAGGGCGCGGCATTGCCCGGCAGGCCCTGGGTGGCACCCTGCAAAACGACATTCTGAAGGAGTACCAGGCTCAGAAGGAGTTCGTGTTCCCTCCCCGGCCATCGGTGCGGCTGGTGTCAGACGTGATCCGCTTTTGCGCCGCCGAAATGCCCCGCTGGTACCCGGTGTCGGTCTCGGGGTACCACATCCGAGAGGCCGGTTCGACCGCCGCCCAGGAGCTGGCGTTCACCCTGGCCAACGGGTTCGCCTACGTAGAAGCGGTTCAGGCGGCGGGACTCGAGGTGGACCAGTTCGCCCCCCGGATGAGTTTTTTCTTCAACGCCCACATCGATTTCTTCGAGGAGATCGCCAAGTACCGGGCCGCTCGTCGCATCTGGGCCAGGTGGTTGCGGGACCGATACGGCGCCGCCACTCCCCGCTCCTGGCAGCTGCGGTTCCACACCCAGACGGCAGGCGTGTCGTTGACAGCCCAGCAGCCCGAGCTCAACATCGGCCGAGTCGCCATCCAGGCCCTGGCCGCCGCCCTCGGGGGCACGCAGAGCCTGCACACCGACGCCTTCGACGAGGCCCTGGCCCTTCCAACGGAAAAAGCCGCCCGTCTGGCCCTGCGGACCCAGCAGATGGTCGCCTACGAGACCGGCGCCCCCGACGTCGCCGATCCGCTGGGGGGATCGCACTACGTGGAATGGCTGACCGACGAGATGGAGCGCCGAGCCGAGGCCATCTTCGCCACGCTCGATGACTGGGGCCGGGGTTCCATGCTCGAAGGGGTGCTGGCCGGGATCGAGAGCAACTGGTTTCAGTCCGAGATCGCCGAAGCGGCCTACACCTTTCAGCGCGACCTGGCCTCGGGGCGCCGGGTCCAAGTCGGCGTCAACCAATTCACCGACAGCGAAGCCAATTGCGAGCCGGCCTGCGACACGGTGCCCCTCCTTTCGATCGGCCCCGAGGTGGAACAGGCCCAGTGCAAGCGCCTGGCCGACCTTCGCCGGCACCGCTCCCCCGCCGCGGTCGAAGAAGGATTGGCCCGCGTTCGCGCCGCGGCCTCGAACCCGACCGCGAACGTCATGCCCGCCATCATCGACGCAGTGCGGGCCTACACCACCATCGGCGAGATCATGGCCGCAATGGCTGACGTCTTCGGCCGCTACGTCGAGCGGGCGGCGTTGTGAGCGCGGTGACGTCGGCGGGCAGCCAATCGGCGCGCCCAACCAGCCCCGCGGCCAGCCCCGCGGCCAGCCCTGCGG
>JALYXV010000419.1 GCA_030947025.1 Actinomycetota bacterium
CCGCGGCACTCGGTGCTGTCGCCGGAGTGTTCGCCTACGTCGGTGGGCTCAGTGTGGTGGAGACCTTCGTCGCTGACGCCCTTCCCGCCGAGGTGCCCGAGCCGGTCAGCACCGCTGTTCTCATTGCGACACTCGCGGCGATCGCGCTGGTGGTCGGTGTCGTCTGGCTCACTCCCGGCGAGCGGATGGGCAGGTTGCGCAGCCGGGTCTACGCCCTCGCGCTCACCTCGGCGCCCGTCGCCTCCTCGTTGACGACCCGAGGCAGCTCGACCGGGGTCGCGCCCGTGCCTGAATCGCGCCACCTGCGACCGGACGTGGACCTGACCCGATCGACACGATCGGGATGAGCAACCGAAACGACGGCCACCTCGGGCCCTCTGCCCGCGACACCGAGCTCCTCGCCGATGTCTCCGAAGCGGCGGAGATCATCGCTCCGCTCTGGCCGCTGACCAGCTTCGTGGCGGTCAATCCCCTCCTCGGCCTGCAGCACCTGCCTTTCGACGACGCCACCGCCGTCGCCCGACGGTGGCTGCGGGCACGCACCCACCTGACGCTCGCTGCGTTCCGCGAGGCCTACGCGCACGCGGCCGTCACCGATGCTGATCTCCGGCGCGCCATCATCGAAGTGGACTCGAAGCTCGCGTCACAGCCCAGCTTCGAGATCGGGGGGCGAACGGTCGATGCGGTGGAGATCGTCCGATTGGACCTCCTCCTGGGACCGGACGACAAGACCCGGGAGACCGCCGGCGACAGAGTCGGCCGTACGGATGTGGCGACCGTCCGGGCGGTCAGCCAGCTGGTGGCCGCGTGGTGTGCAGTCTTCGTCGACGAGGCCCACGTTCCGTGGCCCATGCCGCGCCGCGAGCACGGGTTCTTCCGTGCGTGGCGAGAGCTGGCGCCACATGACCGGCGGCTCCGGCGCCTCGCGGGCTCGACTGGCATGCAGTGGCTGGCGCAACTACCTGATCGTCCGGTCGAGGCGCTCGCCGCTTCCCTCGATGCGCTGGATGTCGACGGCGATCGCGTCGGCGCGCTTCGCGAGCACCTCGGCCGGCTTCCGGGCTGGGCTGGGTACGCGCGCTGGAACGACGAGTGGGCTGCGCCCGACCACCATCGTCCCCCGTTCCGCCTCGTGGACCTGATCGCCGCGCAGGTGGCTGCAACGGCAGCGGCGGCCCATGGCGCAGCTGCCCAGCAGCCTCCGCAGCTCCAGCACGAGGAGGTGGAGAACGAGGAGCTCCTCGAGCAGCGGGCGGCGGCGGTGCTCTACGCTCTCGGCAGCACCTCCGAAAATCCCCTCGTCACCTCCACGGTGCGTGGCGTCCTGCAGCAGGTGCCGCCGCCGGTGCGGAAGTCGATGTGGCTCGAGGCGCAGGAGGGCAACTTCCGCGATCGTCTGCTGGGACTGATGACCCGCTTGGACCCCGGCCCGCTGACCGAGCGGCCGGACGTACAAGCGGTCTTCTGCATCGACGCGCGCTCGGAGGGCCTGCAACGGCACCTGCAGGCATGCGGCGCCTACGACACGTTCGGGTTCGCCGGGTTCTTCGGCGTTCCCGTGCGCTGGCGGCCGCTGGGGTCGACGGAGAGCCAGCCGCGCTGCCCGGTGCTGTTGAAGCCTGAACACGACGTCGCCGAGCAGCCGCTCGTCCCTGACGGCGCCCTCGGCTACCTCACTGCGCAGCGCGCCACCGGCGCAGGACAGGAGGCCTTCCACGCCGCCAAAGGGAGCCTGATCGGTCCGTTCGCGCTGGCCGAGGCGGCGGGTTACCTCATGGGTCCTTCGGCCGCGGCCAGGACGCTGGCACCAGGCTTGGTGCGTCGGCTGAAAGGACTGACGGCGCGCCGAATCGCCCCTCCGCAGACACGACCGGCTGTCGAGGCGGAAAACGACGACGGCTCCGGCTTGGCGCTTGAGGAGCGGGTCTCATTCGCGAAGAACATCGTCCGCACCATGGGCTTGACCCGCTTCGCCCGGCTCGTCGTGTTCTGCGGGCACGGCAGCCACAACGTCAACAACCCGCACGCATCCTCCTATGACTGCGGCGCGTGCGGCGGCGCCCCCGGGGGTCCGAGCGCCAGGGTGGCAGTGGCCATTCTCAACGACCCTGGGGTCCGTACCGGCCTCAAAGAGCGAGGCCTTCTGGTGCCCGACGACACGCTCTTCGTTGCTGCACAGCACGACACCGTCTCCGACCAAGTGACCGTTCTCGACCGCCAGGCCGTGCCGGACACCCACGAACCGCTGGTCGCGGCCTTCGAGCGTGACGTCGCCCTGGCCGGCGAACGGCTCGCACGTGAGCGCGCCGGGCGGCTCCCGGGAGATCCCCAAAAGGTCCGGGTCCGTGGGCACGACTGGGCGCAGGTGCGTCCCGAGTGGGGGCTCGCCGGCAATGCTGCGTTCGTTGTCGGGCCCCGCTCGATCACCGCCGGACTCGACTTGGCGTGTCGCGTGTTCCTGCACGCCTACGATGCCAAGGGCGATGACGACGGCAGCGCCCTGGAGACGATCATGACCGCGCCGCTTGTCGTCGGCCAGTGGATCTCCGCGCAGTACTACTTCTCGGCGGTCGATCCCGACCAGTTCGGCGCGGGAGACAAGACGCTGCACAACCCGGTGGGCGGCATCGGCGTCGTCCTTGGCGAGGGCGGCGACCTCCAAGTCGGTCTCCCCGCGCAGGCGGTGGGCGTTGGAGACCGTCGCATGCATGAACCGCTGCGCCTGCTCGCGGTGATCCAGGCGCCCCTCGAGCGCATCGAGGCGATCATCCAGCGCAACCAGGTGCTCCGAGAACTGATCGGCGGGAAGTGGATCACCGTGGCCGGCCGTTCGCACGGGGACGAACACTGGTCCATGCGTAGCCCGGGCGGCACGTGGGTGAAGTGGTTTCCCGCCGACGATAGCGTGGATCACACCAACGCATCGCTGGAGGTTCGATGAGCTGGGAAAGCCTGGCTCCCATGGCGAAGATCGAAGTCGTCACCCACGGCTACCACGACAGCGTCCTGCCCTTCCGCTGACCGACCCTGGAGGGGTACGGCCATGATGTGCCCGAAAGGTGCCAGTTGGCCGCGTCGCCCCAGCGGCAGTACCGGGGCTGCTGAACCTTTTCGTCTTACCTTGGCTGTACCCATCTGTGTCGACGTGGCGCGACCGCCCGGCGGGGAGTCGGCGGGGTGGCGAGAGATCCTGTCCTGGCCCCAGGAGCAGCTAAAAGCCCCCAGGTGGTACCAACAGGACCCGGCCGGACCGGCCGGGTCCTGTTAGCGAGCCCCTTTCTGTGTCCGATAATGTCCTAGTATCGGACACAGAAAGGGTAGAGTCCCGGCCGTGACCATGGCGTCAGCCGAAGCAGGAGGGTCGGTCCCGGCCACGCTCGAATCCATGGCGGACGACGCCCGCCGCTACATCGCCTCCGCCAAGGCCCCCGCCACGCTACGCGCCTACCGCAGCGACTGGGCCCACTTCACGGCCTGGTGCGACCGCCACGGCCGGACTGCCCTGCCCGCCGAGGCGGACACCGTGGCCCTGTACCTGTCCGACCTGGCACGGACGGCCAAGCCGGCCACGCTGTAGCGGCGGCTGTCGTCCATCTCGCAGGCCCATCAGGGCGCCGGGCATGCCACCCCGACCGCGGAGCCGGTGGTGCGGGCGGTGCACGCCGGGATCCGCCGCTCCCAGGGCACGGCGCCGGCGGTCAAGGCGCCGGCGGTGACCGCCGAGCTGCGGGCCATGGTCGCCCAACTCCCCGGCGATCTGCGGGGGGTCCGGGACCGGGCCATGCTGCTGGTGGGCTTCGCGGCCGCCCTGCGGCGCTCCGAGCTGGTCGCCCTCGACGTCGCCGACGTGGCCGAGACCGCCGAGGGGCTGGTGGTCACGCTGCGCCGGTCCAAGACCGACCCCGAAGGCGCCGGGCGCAAGATCGGCGTCCCCTACGGTTCCCACCCTGCCACCTGCCCGGTGAGAGCCCTACGGGCCTGGACCGAGATCGCCGGCGTCGCCGACGGCCCCCTGTTCGTCACCATCGACCGGGCCGGCCGCCTCGGCACCACCCGGGCCTCCGACCGCTGCGTCGCCCGGACCGTCCAGCGGGCCGCCCTGGGCGCCGGCCTCGACCCCGCCCGCTACGCCGGCCACTCCCTACGAGCCGGCCTCGCCACCTCAGCCGCCGCGACCGGAGCCAGCGAACGCTCAATCATGAACCAGACCGGACACAAATCCCTGCCCATCCTCCGCCGCTACATCCGCGAAGGCTCCCTATTCACCGACAACGCCGCCGCCAGCGTCGGGCTCTAGTCATACCGTTCACCCCGGGTTGACGATCGTGCATCCCGGGTGTACGGTGCCCGTATGATGATGACGCGACGGAAAGGGCTTCCGGCAGCCCTAAGTGCGGCCAATACCGAACTGCTTCGAGTCGAGGATCCCTTGATGAGAGCTCGAGACGCCGGCTCAGCACTGGAGCAGCTCAGCCAATCGATGATCGCGACCGCCGAGATCAGGAGGCAGGCCGTTACCGAGCTGGTGAACCGCGGCATGTCGTACGCTGCGATTGGCCAAGCGCTCGGGGTTACGAAGTCGATGGTGGCCAAGATCCACAGCGAAACCATTCGCCGCATGCTGGGGGAAGGACCCGAGGACTTGGTGGGGGACATGTCGGCGGATGTTCGTAACCGTCTCGGCGGCGGGCTACGGCTGCCGGACCAGTCCTGACAATGTTCTCGACCCATTGTTCCCCGGCTGTCCGGAGCCTGCATTCTCGGCGGGCTACCCCAGCATCCGACGCAAACCTTGACCAACCGTCGATAGGAGGGACTGGAACTGCTGAGGTGTCAGACCGAGACTCAGCGCCCAACTGACCAGCGCTCCGCTGAGCATGAAGAACCAGTCACGTCGGCCACTTCGCTTCGATGTCTCAATCAGATGCTCGACAAGCTCGGTCGCCGTACCCTTCTGCTCTTCGGTTACACCCGCGAGAGCACGCACCTCGCTCAGCAAGACTTGCAGCGTCTTCTCGATGTCGTTCGTTTCGTCGCTGGTGAACCGAGAGTTGTCGGCGTAGGCGGTGGCCCGCTCGAGCACAGCGGAAGGCCGCGTGACAAGCGCCCAGAGGTCAGGGGCGTCCAGCTCGGCCCCCAGACGCATTGCCCAAGTGGCGAGTTGTCGCAACTGCCCGTCCCAGGCCGGATCGATGGCCTCCTCCTCGCGCCGCTCCGTTCCTGGTGAAAACAACGACAGACGGCGGAGACCCATGCGGTCGGTGTAGACGTCGAACTGAAAGTAGAACCTGCTCTGGCCATGCTCCAGACGGGAAACTGTGTATGGGTCCGATGAGGCACGTCTCATGTCGAACCAGTCGAACTGGGCCGGATCGAGGCCCGCCTGCTTCACCAAGAGCAAGACATGGTTCTGTTGGGTCTGGAGCAATCGTTGGTCTTCTAACACGGGTTAACAGGCTCGCTGAAACACGGAACCGGCGTCTGGATGTGGTCGAAGGGCGTCTTCGCCTCTGGGGCTCTTCTTCGGTGACCGTCCCCGATGCCGGCATTGAGACACCGACACGAGGGGTCGTCTTCGATGCCGGCTCCCGGGTG
>JALYXV010000002.1 GCA_030947025.1 Actinomycetota bacterium
GGCCCTCCCCGACGTGACGCCGGGCCGACAACCTCGCCTGCGCCAAACGCCGCCGATCGGTCCGCGGACTCAAGGGCGACCCCCAAAAATGCTGCTCGAACAGCGGAGACCACAAACCGCCGCGCTATTGGTTTGCACACCCTCGCCGGCTCGTCAAGAAGCGAGTCGGGCCGATGGGGCAGGATGGTGACGATGTCAGCCGAACCGACCCCCGCCCAGGTAGGAGTTGACCGCTCGGAGGGATTTGGTGAGCGACTGTTGGGGGCGATGATCGACCGGGCCCATGAGATGCCACCTCAGCTGATCGCCCCCCTGGTGGCGGAGGAGATCGGCGCGATCGGCGGCCGCGATGTAACCGTTCTGCTGCAGGACTATGAACAGCTGACACTAATGGCGCTGCCCGGGCGAGGACTGCTGGTAGGCCAGCCGGAACCAATCGACGGGTCGATGGCGGGGCGAGCGTTCCTGGGTGACGACACGGTCGAACAATCGGTCCCCGGCGGTGCGCGGGTGTTCGTGCCGTTGTTGGACGGCACCGACCGGGTCGGAGTGTTGGCGTTCACGGCCGACAGCTTCGATGACCACGACCGGCGACTGGCCAGGCGTTTCGCAGGACTGGTGGCCGACGTGATCGTGACCAAAGGCTTGTACACCGACCGATTCTTCCAGGCCCGACGTCGCCAGCCAATGAGCCTGACCGCGGAAATGCAATGGTCGCTGCTCCCACCACTGAGCATGTCGACCCCGCAGGTGGCGGTGGCCGGGATACTCGAGCCGGCCTACGACGTGGCCGGCGACAGTTTCGACTACGCGCTGAACGACGACATCCTGCACATTGCGATCGTCGACGCAATGGGCCACGGATTGGATGCCGCGGTGATGGCCACCGTCGCCGTCGCCGCCTACCGCCACGCGCGGCGGGGCGACGTCGACCTGCCCGACCTGTACGCGGCCATGGACCGGGCCGTCACCGCCCAGTTCGCCCAGGACCGTTTCCTGACCGCCCAGATGGTCCGACTCGACGTCGGGTCCGGCCGGATGCGGTGGGTCAACGCCGGTCACCCCCATCCGCTGCTGCTACGCAACCGAAAGGTCGTCCGCATCCTGGACAGCCCCACCACCTTGCCGGTTGGCTTCGGCGGCGCCGACCCCCAGGTGAGCGAGGAGGCACTGGAGCCAGGGGATCGGGTGCTGTTCTTCACCGACGGCATCATCGAAGAACGCCCCGCCAGCGGCGAACGGGTCGCCGACTCCCATCATCTCATCGACCTCCTCGAACAGGTCGAACAGGGAGGCGGGTCTGTCCAAGACACCGTGCGCAGGCTTTCCCACGCGCTAAAACTCGACCGAGGCGGCGTCACCAGCGACGACGCCACCCTGTTCCTGTTGGATTGGCGCGCCGGCACCGCCGACCATCTCGCCCCAACCTGACGAGGGTGCGGTTAGCCACGCCGCCAAGCATCGTTGGGAATCCTTCGATAGCAGACGGTTCCGAGCAACGTGGGCATGGTCCGCGGTCGTGCCTGCTGTCGTTTGGACGCGGTCACCCCGAGCCCGCCCGGTCCAGGTCCTACAGGTGGCGGCCGAATGATTTGGTTTTGCGGCCCTCAGATGAGGGGGCCCCGTCCTGGGTTGACTGCTGGTCGAGTCGTCGTGGCCGGCGATGATGATCCGGGCCGAGCTGTCTGTTTCAGGCCCCGCATCGGTCGCAGGCGCGTAAGCACGGCTACACGATCGGATACCTACTCGCGCCGACGCCGCTCCGGACGCTGACAGTGCAACCACCCGGGTTCGCGGTGTCGAAGGAACTTGTTCGCTCATGCCTCGGCATAGGTTTGGGCGTCGTCCTTTGGAACCAGGTTGCAGGCTGCCGGTCGACGGTGTGCAAAGCCCCGTGCCTGTCGGCCCCGCTGGCGGGTTGGCCGAACGCTACTCGCAGCGCCAGATACGCCAACAAGACGTAGAGCACGCCGCGAGCGCCGAGCCCGAGGCGCCCCAGCCTCGCCATACATGCCGGTGAGTTGGTTGATCGGTTCGGACGTGTGATTCTTGGTGTATGGCGCAGTGGATATGCATGTGGTCGACGTCGTCTAGCAGTCGGCCGGGTGGCGCCTTTGAATCCCAGGCCAGCACGTCCTTACGGCGGACACGCCAGAAGCCCTCCCCATGGTGCCGGGACTAGTGCTAATGCTTCCCCCCGAAGGCATTCCCGAGGCGGTCCCCCGACTTCCTGGCATCCTTCATCGCCGCCGCTGAGGTGGGGCCGGTCCCCTCCGCGATGCGTCCCTCATCGTCGGTGGTGACGACAACGACGCTCTCGTTGCCCTTGCCGTCGAAGATGGAAAACTCGGCGTGGTCCGCCCCGTCCTGGACGAGCGGCGCCCTTACGCCCTCCCCCGGGCCAGCCCGGTGCTGCGCGTGACCAGTTTCACCGATGACGGCGCTTTGGTTGCCGTCGCGGACGTCGGTATCGGGCTGGTGGCCTTCGCCTGCGGCCCGTTCTTGCCTCTCGTCAATCTGTTCAGACATCAGTCATTGCTCCTATCCGGGGACTATTTACGTTGTTTTGGTGTCGCGTGCGAACTGCAGACAAGCATGTTGGGACTCGGCTTGGCGCACGGCCGTAGTTTGCGGCCTGGACCCGTGCTGCCAGACGGGAAGAACAGGTCTGGCTTCGTGAACCGCCAGCTTGCCCGGTCGCGCTTGTGGTATCGACACAGGTGGTTGGTCGGGAGCCGAAGTTGCTGGCTGATCATGCCCATCCTCCCCTCAACGTCGAGAATCAGTGACGCGGCCGGGGTCCGGGGCAGGTTGGGCACGCATGCGGCCCTACCGGATGAGTGCCCAGATGAGGGCACTCATCCCACAATGGCAAGAGTATTCTCAATTGCGAGCGCAGTCAACAGTTGGACAGTTTCGTTGCGTTCGATGCGTAGACGATGGATGAGGGCTTCGTCGGTGACGACCTGATGGCGCGCTCAGCCCGGTGACCTATTCGACGGGTGGATCACGGCATGGAGCGTCGCCCACTTCCAGGGCGTTCCCGGACCCTGGGACTGGTAGTCGTTCCGCGTGATCACCGGCCCGGCGGCTGGGCTCAACCGTCGGGGGTGATCACGTGCCGTCGCGACGGAATATCTGCGAGACGACCATCCGCGCGATGCTCGACGTCCCACGAGCGCCGGGCCCACTGTCCTACGAGCTCCTGACCCCCTCGCCCTCACCACCGCGACGTTTACTCCGACTCCGGGCACAGCCAAATTAAGCCCAGCGGTGGAAGGTCGACCTCGGCCGACTGATCCTGCCCATGCCAGACCCCCCGTCGGTCAGTACGGAGGCGGCGTCGTCAGTGCCGCGGCTGGCAAAGCGGGCCGCATCTGTGTTGAGCACCTCCCGCCAGCGGCCCGGACGGGGCAAACCCACCCGGTAACCGGGGCGGGGCCCGGGGACAGGCTGGCGATGCAGGCCACGACCCGGCCGCCCCCGGGACAACCGCAAAAAGGACAGCACATTGGACTCGGTGTCGCTGGTGTCGATCCAGCGGAAGCCGTCGGACTCGAAATCGATCTCGCACGAGGCGGCCTCGGCCCGGTAGCACCGGTTCAGCTCTCGGACCAAGTCCTGCATTCCACGGTGCTCGGGATAGGACAGCAGATGCCAGTCCACGCTCGCCTCAGTGGCAACTTTGGCAGCGCGTTCATCCCTTTGGCTGACCGCTGGGACGGAACTAGCGGGATGATTCAGAACACGCCGTTCCCGGCGGGAACCTTCGATAGCGTCCTGTCCCGGGCTTCGTGCACGTCGGCCACGGCATGTGGGGCGTGGGCTACTACCGCACGAGCAGCGCCACCATGACGCTGGTCGAGCGCTGGGACGGCGCCAGCTGGGCGATCCAACCGTCGCCCAACATCGTCAACAACGTGCAAAGTGTGCTCTCCGGCGTGACGAGTACCTCTCTCATCAATCCGAACCAGCCCGCTGCCATTCGGCTGCGCTCGACAGGTTCGGCCTCACCCACCTGGAATCGGCCGTCGCCCTCTGGGACTACGCTGCCGCCCGACGCTTCTTCGAAGGCGCCGACACCGGGCGGCTGGGCGGGTCGAGGTGACCACCGACAAGGCGGCCAGCTACCCGTCGGTGATCGACGAGCTGGCACCCCAGGCGTTCCACGACACCACCAAGCATGCCAACAACCGCTGCCAGGCCGACCACGGTCGGCTCAAAGCCAGGTTGCGGCCCAGGCGGGGCCTCAAAACCGAGTCGACGGCCAAGGTGATCGCCGCCGGCCACGCGTTCATACAGAACCTTCGACGAGGGCATTACGAGCTGGGAATCGACGAAAGACCCTCCCAGCGGCTCCTCGCCGCGTTCGACGAACTCCAACACGCAATCTGACCCGAACTCAGGTGACAGCAAGACGGCCACACACGGCGCCGGTCTGCTCACTCAATGCAACATCATAGCCCGTTTGAAGTTGTGGCCCAGTCGGGCAGCGGTATCGGCGGCTACGACGTGCAAAGCTCCGCCGACCGCGCGTTCGCCTTCGACTATGACAGCAGCGGAAAACTTGATCACCTCGTCTTGTACCACCCTGGGATTGGTACGATCTTTATAATCAAGAACACTGCCGGGCGTTCTCCCCCATTTACGCCGAGCCGAACCCAAGAAACGGCATCGACGGCTACGACCTGAAATCGAGTGCCGATCGAGCCTTCGCTTTTGAACGTGACAGCAACCTCAAAAGCGGACCACCTTGTGTTGTATCGCCCCGGAACAGGTGTCATCTCTATGGTCAAGGAGTCCCGTGGCCTGTTCTCGGCTGTTTATGCCCACGCTGATCCGCGCCCCGGCATTGCTGGCTACGACCGAAAATCCCCGGACGATCGCGTCTTCGCCTTTGATTACGCCAGCAATGGTAGCATCGACCACCTCGTCCTCTACCGCCCCGGAAACGGCGTCATCTGGATAGTCAAGGAGACTTGGCGCGCGTAGTGTGAGAGGCACGTGAGCCGGATGGAGCGCCGGCGTGATGCACACCCGGTTGACTGCGGTGCCATGTGCCTTCGAGGAGACTGGGAAGCTCATTTCGTGGAGTTCAGGAGAGGGCAGGATGGTTCGTCTGAACAAATCTCGGACCGAATCGCCAGAGCGTTGCGCCCCGACTTCCATCGATCCGCCTCTCGCGTTGGGTTACTGGCCCGCGCTCCTCGGGCTACCCCGGGCGACCGCGAAAGTAGCCGCCATTGCGGACTGCTCACACGGCGCTTGGTGTTGTGGCAACGGAGGCGACCGGCGCGCGGAAACTCAGGCTGAAGATGATGTCGTAGATGAGGTCGTCCAGTTTGGCCCCGAAGTCCAAGCCCAACGACGGTCTCTGGGACGGGTTCGCGATTGCGCCGGCGGTGGCACTCCAGATCTGCTGCCAGGTGACCCGGTTGGCCGGTGGTGCCGTCCGCAGGAGGAGGCGCCTGGTCTTGGGATCGCCGAAGACGGTGGTGGTTTTGGCGTCGGGTGCCAGATCGGGCAGCAGTTGTTTCAGGAGGTCGTCGACATTGATCGCCTTCACCGCCACGTTGGCCCGGTTCGCCAGGTTAGGGCCCGTGCATAAATAGAGTGGTCGCAATGTGTAATCCCAACGTTTGGCTGTGCGCCTTTTAGGGCCGCGTGCGCGTGACTTATAGATGCACGAGCCCTTAGAGAAGTCGGTTGGTGCGTCGGTGTTCTGTTTGGGGGGCATAGGGATGATGGCGACCTGGATCCCGACCAGCTCTCCCAGTGTGCTGGTCAGGAATTGCGGCGAGATCCCGAAGTCGTCGGGGGTAACGGGGATGATGGAAGCCAGGTCGGCCAGACTCAGTTTTTCGGTCGGGGACTGAAAGTCGACTTTCGCACTCTGCAGCTCCGTCGGGGTGCTCCTTGGACCAGCCGTTGGTCGCCAGCTTGGTGTGGTTTAGCGGCGTTTCCAGCGGGGGTCGGACTCGATCATGGCGAGGGTGAGAGTCTCGAGTTCTTCTACGAGTGCTCGTAGTCGGCGGGCGTTGTCGAAAAAGGGTTGGTAGTCGGCCAGTTGATCCTCGCTCAGATTGGCATGCACGGTCTTGCCGTTGACTTGGTGGCTCCACTGGAGGTAGGGGCCGTGGAGCTGGGGAGGATCAGCGTGACAGGCGCAGTTGGACTTGCCGCAGCGGTATGAGCGGGTAGCCACCTTGCCGGGTAGCACGAAGCCCAGCTGTGAGATCGCCTCGGCGAGTCGGGTCTGGGCTCGGCGCTGCGCCGCTGTGGGACCGGTCCACCACCTGGGCACCCGACCATCATAGCTTCTGTCCGCGATGTCAACATCGCGGATCTGGAGGCGGTGCGTGAGCTCGGACCACAAATCGACCTGGAAGACTCTGCTGGCCGGGGTGGCCGGCGCCTTCAGCGCCCCCTCGTTCGCCTTGTTCGTCGATTTGACCTCAGCGTGGGTGTGCGCCACGGGACGGCGGACCGTCACCGGGATGATCTCGGTCATGGACCCCGCCACCAGGGGAGCCCACGACGCCTACCACCGTTTCGTGCGGGCCGGGGCGTGGAGCGCCGACGCCCTCTTCGATGCCATGATCACAGCCGTCGTTGGGGTGGTGGACCACTTCTGTCCCGGCGGGCCGCTGGTCTGTCTGCTCGACGACACCTTGTTCCACCGTCCGGGCCGCAAGGTCGAAGGGGCGGGCAGCTTCAGAGACGCGGTGCGCTCCACCCACAAGCGTGTCGTGTTCGCACGGGGCCTCAACCTGGTCGTCCTGGCCATCAGGGTCAACCCGCCGTGGGGCGGCCAACCAATCGCCATCCCCGTCGGTGTCGCCCTGCACCGAAAAGGCGGCCCGACGACCACCGAACTGGCACGCCAGCTCATGGCCGGCCTCGCCGAGCGTCTCCCCGGGCGACGCTTCGTCCTCTGCGCCGACGGGGCCTATGCCACCTTGGCCGGCGATCATCTGCCCCGCACCCATGTCGTGTCGCGCATGCGACGAGACGCCGCCCTGTTCGGGCCGCCCCCGCCCCCGACCGGCAAACGGGGCCGGCCCCGACGCAAAGGCGAACGACTGGGCACCCCCGCCGAACTGGCCAAAGCAGCGACGGGCTGGAAGACCGCGAAGCTCGACTGGCGAGGGGCCACCGTGACCAAACAGCTGTGGAGCCGAGACGTGCTGTGGTACCGGGTGTGCCCTGATGCCATGGTCCGCCTCGTCGTGGTCCGAGACCCCACAGGTGTCGAACCCGACGACTTTTTCTTCACCACCGATCTGAACATGACCCCCGCCCAGGTCGCTTCGATCTACGCGTCGCGTTGGCCGATAGAAGTCATCTTCAGAGACGTCAAACAGAGCGTCGGCGGCCAACAACCCCAAACCTGGAAAGGCGAAGGACCGATCCGTGCCGCCTCAATCGCCTTCTGGCTCCACGGGGCCATCTGGTTGTCGTACCTGGCCGGCTGGGACGGCACACCGACCTGGCCGGAGCGGGAATGGTACGACGCCAAAGCAGTCCCCAGATTCGCTGACGCCATGGCCGAACTCCGCCGCAACCTGTGGCGAGAACGAATTTCCACCGCATCCCGGGCCGGGAACCTCGATCAGGAAACAACCGACCTATTAGTCGAAACCCTCGCCATGGCTGCATAGCGACCATTTTCCGAGATCAGCGGCAACCCACGACGTGCGAAAGTCGACTGAAACTGAAGGGTGATCTTCTGGATGGGCGTGGTGGTGAGGGACTTGAAGCCGTCACTTGACGCCAAGGGCCTCACGACGTCGCGGTTGAACGTTAGGCCGTCAACGGTGACACTGCCCGACGTGAGACTCTTCGAGTCGGCCGCGGCCGAGGCCATCTGCAGGAGGTTGTCCCGGTGCCCCCGCAGGCTGAGGTGGAACGTGCGGACGGAGGTCGCCCCGGCGGTCAACTCGGGCAGCGTCCCGGGCAGTACGACGAGCTTGCCGACGGTAGCGGCTACCGACTGCACCTGGTCGAGTTGCCGGAATGCCTGGACCCGGCTGGCCTTGACGGCCGCCGCCAGGTCCTCGTCGTGGACGCCCCGGACCGTTATCTCCAACAGGAGGTCTACCAGCGCCCCCGGCGACACGGTGGACTCGAGGCTCAGGAGGAAATCGCCCTCCAGGCCCCGGTTTTCGAAGGGTCGGTACTGCCATGTCCCACCCGGAGTGGCCGGGGCCTGGCCGTCGCTCGGAGGCGGCGTCGAGGACAGCCGAGAGGACACCGTCGAGGTGTCGGGCAGCAGGTTGAAGACCGCGGTCTCCGGTTGGAAGGACTGGACGAGGGTCACGAATCCGAGACCGCGGATATGAGGGTCGCGGTCCTCCTCGAGGGTCGACCCACCCCATTTCGCGATTCGCGCGCTGTAGTCGTCGATCGCTCGTGTGAAGGCGTCGCTTACCAGCGTCTTCACCCCGGTGATCTCCGCGGTCGCGGCGTTGTAAGGAAACCCGTCTCTCAGTGTTTCGAACACGTGCAGCGCCCGCACCGCGGCCTCCACCGCCGACCGGTCTGGGCAGGTCACCGTGCCATCTGGGGCGCGTGTGCATTCTCCCGGGGGGAGCGGATCGGCCAAGAGGCGCAGGATGATCTGGCGAGCCTTGCGGGTTGCGATCGCGATGTCGATGACACCCCCGCTCAACCGGTTCACCGATGTTCCCACGACGTCGGGCAGCCGCCTCAGGAAGCTCTGTTTAATCTGCTCGAGGATGGGGATGTCGGGTCTTGCTACGGATGTGGGGTTGATCAGGACGTAGCATTCGATCTTCTCAAAGGCGTAGTGCGGAGGTGGGTTCGCCTTGGCGTCGTCGGCGCTCTTGTAGCCGATCTGGTAAAAGTGAAACTTGTCTGCATCGTCCCAGAATCGGAACAAGGGGACTGTGCCGGGTACCGAAGTCGGATAAACATAGCCTGCGACTTCAATGAAGGTATAGGGAGAAGGGGGGTTCGCCTTGGCGTCGGCGACGCTATTGAAACCGATGGCGTAGAGATGATCGTCTTTGTCCGCGTTCCAGAATCGGTACAAAGCAACTGCCCCGGCCGGTGGAGTTCCCGTGTAGATGTAGCCTTCGATCCGCTCGTACCCGTAGCCGGGGGGAGGGTGGCTCCTGGCATCGTCTTCGTCCTTGTAGAGGGTGCCGTTGAGGCCGGTGCCGTAAAAGTGACCCCCCTTACCACCGTAGAACCGGTAGAACGGCCTGGCGTAGGCATCAAGGTTGGCATAGCCGGCGACGGCCTGGGCCAGCACGGATTCCACCAGCCCGGAGAGCGTCATGTCAAGATGCTGGGCGTCGAGCGGGAACTTGCCCAACATGATGGTGTCCGAGAACTGCTGGAGGCCTACGGTCAGGGATGGCGGTATCCGAACTGGTGGGGCGGCGGGGTTGGCGTCCCGCTTGACGCGGGTTCGGGCCGGCCCCGTGTGGGTCACTGACAGTGGGATGCTGACAGGCAGCGGGAGCGACCCGGGAGCGGTCGGGCCAAACACCGCTATCGGCCGCACGTCGGTGATGAGCGACCGGTAGAGCCCCGGGAACGACCGGTCGACCAGCGCGTCCTCGCTCAGGTGCAGGAGCATCTTCCCGTTGCCCAGGAACGTCGAGAACCCGCCCGCAGCCGCCCCGACTGCGCTGGTGGGATCCCCGACCCCGCCGAGAATGCGATACAGGGAGAGCCGGTGGGTCACCTCGATCTCCTTGCCGGTCAGTAGCCGGGTCCGCTGGCGCTCCAAATGGTTGAAGTCCCGGACCATGGCGGCGCCCGCCAGGCGCGTGGGGTCGGCACCCCCGGGCATCTGGGGGGCCGGGGTGAGGCGGGTGTCGTAGTTGGGGGCGATGACGTCGAATGCCGTCGCGTTCTCCAGGCCCAGGGCTCGTTCGGCCGCCAGGGCCAGTTCGGTGGCATTGTCCATGAGGGCCCGCCGGGCCTCGCCCAGCAGGGCTGCGGCGTCCGCCAGGAACGCGGTGGGAAGGAGGCTCTTCATTTCCAGCAGGCTGCCTGCGACGAGCTTCAGCCGGTCCGCCGGGCTGTTGAGAAGCTTGACCTCCTGGTCGAGGAGCTTGCGCATGAGCCCCAGGGTCTCCAGAACCTTTTTCTTCGCATCGTTGAGCGCGTCCAGGAGCGGGCCGGCCAGCAACCGGGCGAGTAGGTGGATCAGCTCGACAACCGCGATCTCGACGATGGCTGCCAGGATCCCGCCGGCAATGGGGCCTAGGAAAAACGAGATCACGAGGGCGCCCAAGATGGGCAGGCAGATGAAGACGAGGATTGCGTTGACGACGAGATTCAGAGGGTCCGCGAGCAGGTCGTGGATCGCCTTCTTGATCTGGGCGATAAGGTTGTCCACGGCCGCCTTTAGGGCGTCGAGCGTGCCCGCCAATGGGTTGGCGTTGAGCACCACTGATCCGTCTGGCGCCGGTGGCGGGACCTCGGATACGATCAGCGTGGCGTCGAAGTTGCCGAGGATCTCCTGGAGTGCCTTGCTGGTTCCTCCCACGATCTGACCCACGGCGTCGCGCAGCGGCCCGGCCATTGCTTCGACCTCCTCATCCACCTTGGCGGTGAGATCCGTGATCGTGGCCAAGATGGCCCGTCCCACGTCATGGGTCGCGAGGAAGTCGCCCAGGAACTTCTTGGTGCGGCTCAGGCCGGTGTCGAAGTGGCAGACGTCGTCGATCATCCCGTCGAACAGGCCGACCCAGAAATCGATTGGTGTCTCCTCCAGCAGGAACGTGATCAACGCCTCGAGGGCGAGCGCAGTCCCCGCCACGTCGCCGACCTTCTGGATCACACCGCTCACCAGGTCGGAAAGGCCGAACTGTTCCAGTGACTGAATGTCGCCCTGGATCTCCGTGAGGGCCGCCTGGAGCACGGGGCTCAACAGCATTTCGGCGGCACTCACCTTCGACAGCGCCATTTGCATGAGCTGTGCAATGTGTTGCTCGTAGACGAGGGCATCGCCCGCCGCCCGCACCGCTTGCGTCTTCAGGTACTCGTAGCGCCACTTGTTCGCCTGGGCCAGGGCCCCGGTGAGCCGGCGCGTCACTTTCGAGGGATCGATCTGCCGACCGACGTCGAAGAGCAGCACCGGGTCCGACGAAAGTGGCGGCAGCCCCGGCTTGAACGGGGTGGGCGCGGGTGCGAACGGCGTGGCACCCGACTGAGTCTCAGCCCCGAAGCCGCCGGCATTGAAGGCTCGGACGCCCACCTTGTAGGTCCCGGCTGGGAGCCCGGTCAGCGTGACGGTGGTCGCCGGCGGCGCCACGTTCCGGCGGGCAACCGGTTTCGCCGGGCTCGAGGATTGGTCGTAGGCGATGACGAGGTAGTTCGTGAAAGGGCCCCCGCTGGGGGGCGCGACCCAATCGATAGCGAGCGCGCTCCCCACAACCTTGGCGTTAACCGTCGCGGGAGCCGGTGGAGGGTTCACCCCAACCTGCACCGGGTTTGAGGGAAGAGATACCGGACCTGTCCCGTCCTTGTTGGTGGCCCGGACGGTGAAGGTGTAGGTGGTGCCGGGGACTAGG
>JALYXV010000018.1 GCA_030947025.1 Actinomycetota bacterium
CGGGATCATGATCAACCTCCTCCGCTCACCAGAGGTGACAATCGCGCCACTCGCCATGCCCCTCACCGGCAAACCGGACCCCTAAAACACCGGCCCCAATCGCCCGATTTAGGCGGTAAACGAGTACGGCCCCGGAACTCGAAGTGCTCGACATCGTCCCAGTTCAGGTGCCGCGTGAACCGATCCGTTTTTGCGGTGACACCGCGGTTGTCGACCTCAAGGCGGCTTTTTGCTGCTCTGTAGGTGAGAACGGCAAACGCAACGGCGGCCGCCGCGAACAGTGCGGCCTGGAGAGGTGCTGCGGCTGTCACGGCCGCGAAGATGCCACGCAAGGTGAAGAGTCCGTAGAGACCGGCGGCGATCGATCCAGATGGATTGGCGATCACTTCGTAGTCGTTGGTCACGGTGCGGATATACCCCTGTCGCCGGCAATGATGTCCGCCACATGGTTGCGGGCAACTTGAGCACGGCTCGCCTGGGACTCGCGTTCTCGAAGGTTCTCGACACGTTCGACTGAGGCGGTACAGAACCGCGAGCCAAACGCCATCCGTCCGCTCGCCAACCCGTAGCACCGATCGACTGTCGTCAAGCAGGAGGCTGCGCCTCGTCCGCTGTCCTGGCTGCTCCGACTTCGTCCATCACCAGCGGCGCCAGATCAATCCATCAGCGTGCCCATCGCCATCGATCTGGAGCCGGGCGAATGCGCCATATCGACGGCAATGTGCGGGCGGCCGCCCGAAGACTCGATCCGCCTGGGGTGAACAATCGTGCCCCGTCGCGGACCAGCGGTCCTCCGGCGATGCTTCGGAGCCACTCCTATGTGTTGGGCGTCACGGCTGCCTTCGTAGCGTATGGTCAGTCAGGCCGACGACCCGTTGAACGACGAGAAGAGGAGACCGAGGCCGGCGCCCACAACGATCGCGACCGCCGTCACGATCCCGCCGATCAGAGTTGGACGACTCAACGTCGCGAAGGCAGACGCTGAGCCGACGCCGATGGCCATGACGATCGCGCAGACGATGGGGTGCCTGCCCGACCAACCACCGGCCGCTCTCTTAGCCACAGGGCCTTCTTACCCGAACGCGGTGACATCGAACGGTCGCCATTGGGAGGCCTGGTTTGTCAAGTCGGATTTGCCCACTGTGCTCAGGCACGTTCTGGGGGTCGCCGCAACATCTGACCTCCACAGGAGGTGCCGTGGCCAGGATGGCCCTTCGCGGTTCAGCTGAGCTGGAGCGAAACTGGCGTGCCGTCTCGCCCGGCGATCGGCTTGCCGAGATTGTTGAGAAGGCGAGCTCGGGCTGGCGATCCGTACGCTCCGATCACGAAGATCCTTCGGGTCTGGTCGACGGGGTGGCGTTTGACGCCCTCGCTGTCGTGGACCTCTACGAATGCGACATCGTCGCGGCATAGGCCGCCGGTGAAGTTGATCTCCATGTCGCCGTCCCGGGTGCCCGCGGTGCCGGTGGTGAAGACGACGTACTTTTGCAACAGATCCTCGGGCGCAGCAAACGGGTTGATCCAGCCGCCCCCGCCGCCGCCGAGGCTGGCCCACCCGCCGTCTGGGGCGCGACGCAAGTAGTCGATGTCGGGCTCGTACTCCTCGATGGGCGAGTCAAACTCGTGAGCCTTGTTTCGGTAGACGTAGAGCACAGCGCCGAACCGGTCATCGCTCCAAGTTGCCAGCGGTAACCAGTCGCCGGGGTCGATGCCAGCAGGAAGAGGAGGGAGGCCCCGATCAAGCACATCTTCGGGCGGGTAGTCGCCGTATAGGTATTCCTCGTCGACCGGGTGCGCCCGACGCCACTCCTCGCTCGGGCCGCTGATCGCCCACCACGACTCGGACCCGTCGCGAACCTCGACTCCCCAGCGGGCGCCGCACTGGTCGCACCGGACCGTGGCCCGGCCCTTCCAGCCTGCCTCGACCAGCGCCGACCCGCAGTCGCAGGTCGGCGGTTTGGGAGGTGGTTCGCGTTGCTCGAGCTGTTGTCTCAGCCAGCGATAGCCGTCGGTGGGATCGTCCCGCAGACGTCGTTCTGCCTCGTCGGCTAGCTCGGAGTCGAAACCGTTCAGGCGAAGGCGGTCAACGAAGCGCTCCACATCCATGGCCGGTGGGGTGACCGCTGGAGAGGAAAGGTGAACTGCGGCGACGAGAGAGCTGCCACCGCCGGGCGGGTCATTGTCCTCGATCAGGCCTCCCACCGGACCATGATCGCGCCCTGGCGGTGATGCCGCCGGGACGGGACCCCCGCCCCGCATCTGATGCGAGACCCCGAGGATCTCTACAACCAACAATCAAGCAAATCAACCGATCAGCGATTGGAGTACGGCCCACACTTCCTCTGCGCCGAGGGGACCATTCCTCGAACCCTGCAGGGTGATGCAGGAACCTGACCGAAGCTTCGCTCGCACCACCCATGCGAAGGGCGCCCCGGACCGTGATGGGGTCACGGCGAACTGGGCGATTTCGTCGAACCTCAGGCGGGTCGTTCGCATTGGGTTCCGGACCATCATGTAGCTGTCGAAGACTTCAACCCGCGAGGTGAACTGGCGGAGCACCGAAGCCGTCGCAGGCAGGAGGAACAGAAGAAAGATCGGGGCGTTGTTCAGGATCGCTATAGCGCCCATCACCAGCCATGCGATAGCGCACCCGAGGTTCGCAAATCGGAACATGGCGTCCGGACGCACAATGACGGGGGCCTGATTATCAGTTTCGGCCACGATGAGCGCCTATGCCGCACATCTGTTCTGCGACTTCGGCCGGATGGCCGTACTCGGTGGCGGTGCGGTCTGGATGCGACACTACACGGGTTCGCGGCTCCAACGCCGAACAGCGATCAGCATTGTTGTCGACCGACTAAACCAGCCGATGCGTGGCCAGCAGCTCTCAAAGTTGCCCGGGTGCTCCCCCGCCAGATTGTCTGATCTGGAAGCTCCCAGCGGCTGGTGCACGCGTGGCCGATCCACACAGATCGACGGATCCGCGTGCGATGTCTCTGACGGTCGGCCGTACCGAACGCGTGCCCCATAACGCGCCGCCGAGTCGCCGGCCCGGGGTGCCCTCTATCGCCGGGTGGTGGCCGTTGTCGGTCGGCCCGTCTGGTACCGGGTCGCACTCTGATGCGCAGCCACCAAGTACGAGCCGGGTCACTACCAGCCGACGCGGCCGTCAGCCAGCTCGCGTAGGAGATCGGCGTGACCGTTGTGGCGCGCATACTCCTCGATCAGGTGGACGTAGATCCACCGCAGCGAACATTGCTGTCCGCGCCGTACGCCGATGTCATCGAGCTCGTGCAGTGCGGCTGCGTCGCGGCTGGCCTGGCACTCGGTCTCCCACGAACGAAGGTCAGCCTCCCAGCTGGCATCGTCAAGTGGGATCAGCTCGCTGTCGTCGATTGCCGGGTCATACCAGATGGGCGGCGCGGCGTCACCAAGTAGAACGCGGCGGAACCAATTTCGTTCGACCTCGGCCATGTGGCGAAGCAGGCCATGGAGCGACAGCTTGGAGGTGGTAACAGGCCGAGACTTACGACTTGCGTCATCGAGGCCCTCACACTTGAGGAGCAAGGTGGTGCGGTGGAACTCCAGCCAGCGTTCGAGGATCTCTCGCTCTGGGAGCACGTACGGCGGCTCCACGACGCGGATCTTTGATGTCGTCGACCACCCTGCCATCTTCGCGCCCCGCAGATCATCATGATCCTGGGCCGCCCCAGAACACCGGTCGGTGGCCGTCGCGGGCGAGGGCGTCCGTCCGAGGCGACTGCGGAGCGCCATACCGCCGAATCGCGCGCGTGCGCGTAGTTCCCTCCTCGGCTTCTCTTGGCGGCGATAGGGATGCGATGGCCGCTGTTCTGTTCGCTCGGAGTGCCTCGTGGTGACGACCCGCGAGTCAGGGTTGCGTCCTCGGGACGGTCACGCCAGCCTGGTAGGCGAGGATAACGGCTTGGACGCGGTCTCGCGCGGCGAGCTTGTCGAGCACGTGGCCGATGTGGGTCTTGACGGTGTTGTCGCCGACGATGAGTCCTGGGCGATCTCGGCGTTTCAGAGACCGCGGGCCATCGCTGCCAGGACTTCCTGCTCTCTGGGGGTGAGCGTCTCGACTCAGGCTAGGGCTCGTTGTCCGGAGGGTTCGTCCGGCGGGAGTTGACGAACTCGGTAATGAGGCGTCGAGTGGCCGACGGTGCAAGGAGGCCCTCGCCGGCGGCTACCTCGCGGACGCCGCGGACGAGGTCTTCGGGGGAGACGCCTTTGAGTAGAAAGCCCGCGGCACCGGCTTGCAGAGCCTCGAAGAAGTACTCGTCGAGGTCATAGGCGGTGAGCATGACCACCCTGGTCTCGGCGAGTAGAGGGTCGTCGGCGATGGTTCTGGTGGCGCTGAGACCGTCGGCGCCTGGCATGCGGATGTCCATGAGCACGATGTCGGGCCGTAGCTTCCGGACGAGGTCGACGGCCACGTTGCCGTCTTCGGCCTCTGCGACGACTTCGATGTCGGGCTGGGCGGCGAGGATCATCGCCAGCCCCGAGCGCAGGAGGGTCTGGTCGTCGGCGATGACGACCCGGATTGTCACGTCAGCGGGATTCGTGCGGTGACTTGGAAGGCGCCGGAGGGAAGAGCGCCGACTTGTAGCGATCTGCCGTATGCGGCGACGCGTTCGCGCTGCCGATGAGGCCATTACCTCCGCCGGCCGGCGGGGCTGCAAGGGCCTCCGTGGGACGGTCGTTGTGCACGTCGAGTTGCGCTTCGGTGGGCTGCATGCGACGCGGACGCTGGTCGCGACCCGACCGGCGTGATTGAGGACATTCGTGAGCGCCTCACTGCGGGCTCCGATGACGGCCGCGTCGTCGGACCGTACGGTCAGGGTGATCGTTCCCACACCATGAGGAGATGAGGCTGGGTGCTGGCTATTCGCCTCGGGAACGGTCGGGTCCGGGGCCCGATTCGAAACCACACCGTCTCCCGTTCAAGGCTGGAAAGCGTTCTCCAAGCTGGTAAGCAACGGCTGGTTCTGCGACCAGGCGGTATCGGCCGTCTGGAAATTGAACCCGAAGCCGTGGTCGCCGACGATCATCCCTATGTCGATGGCGTGCAGTTGCTGACCACCGCCTTGATAGGTGTACTCCCAGATTGCCGCCGCGTATCCGTGGAACGTGGTACGGCTGATGCCGATCCTCTGGTAGCCGGGATTGTTGGCCGCAAAGCCCGGTTCCAACTGGTACCACGGGCCGTCGGCGGTGGACGCGGGCGGGGACTGGTGATCGATCCTCAAGTAGGTGCCGGTGGCCGGGTCACGGAAGTCGGTGAGTGTGCCGTTGCGCACCATGGTCCACGTCGCTGGGTACGCCAAGCGGAAACCAGTGTCGGGATCGGTGTACGACTTCCAGCCCGCCGGGGCCGCGGCCGGTTGGGGTTGGGCCTGCGTCGACGGGGGGTGCGTCGTCGGAGTGGCCCCTTTCCCCACCTGTGTCGTACTCAGGGAGGTGTTGGGTAGGGTCGCGCCGGTGCTGCGGCTGGGGCCGGACCGGATCAGGGTCAGGTATCCGGCCAGCAGCGCCCCGACCAGCGTCACCGGCACCAGGAGGCGCAGCGGGCGGTGGCCGGCCCCGGAAGCACGCCGGGGTCCCGGCGCCCGCGCGGCGGCCGGTCTCGTGGTGTGGGCGAGCTCAGGCGACCGAGGCTGGCCAACCTCAAGAGCCGGCGTTTTGGTAGGCAACCGTCGGTCGAGGAGCTGGCTTGCGGGTGGCGGCGGGGGCGCGCTGGGCGCAGCCCGCGGTTCCGGCCGCGTGTCAGCGACCGGTCGGACAACGGGGCGGGCCTCAGTCAGGTCCGGTTGAACACTCGGCCGCGCCGTCGGCTGCGGCGCGGGCGCGGCTGGAAATACCTCGGTGGGCGGCGCAGCCGAGGACGCTGGAAGTGGGTTCACCCGGCGCCCGTTGTCGACAACCTCTTGCAGGCTGCGCCGCAGCGCCTCATGGCCCGGGCGAGCGGCGGGATCCTTGGCGAACAAGGGCTGCAGCACCGCCGCCATGGACCCTGCCAGCACGAAAGGCTGTGGACCGTCCATGGCGATGGCGGTGAGCGTCGCGATCGCCTGACCCCTGTCGAAGGGGGCCCGGCCCTCGACGGCGAAGTACAGCGTGGCGCCCAGCGACCACAGATCGGTTGCGAAACTCAATGGGCCCGCCGTGGCCTGCTCGGGCGACATGTATGACGGAGTCCCCTTGACCATCCCGGTGGCGGTGACGCTGGGGTCGTCGATCAACGAGGCGATGCCGAAGTCGCTGAGCCGGCACGGGCCGGCGGACGGCACCAACACGTTGCCGGGCTTCACGTCGCGGTGGACGATTCCCGCCTCGTGGGCCGCCTGGAGCACCTCCAGCAACTCGAGCCCGATGGCAGCCGTCCTCGCCGGATCCAACGGGCCATGAAGGGCGACGACCTGCGAGAGATCGGGTGCCTCGACCAGCTCCATGACGATGAACTGGCGCTCACCGTCCTCGACCACGTCGTAAACCGCCACCGCCCCGGGGTGCTGGAGCCGGGCCGCGGCCCGCGCTTCGCGGAGCACCGCTTGCTGCAGCCGGCGCCGGTCGGCCCCGCCGATGGCGGCCGGCGGGAGCAACTCCTTCATGGCGATCGCCCGCTGGAGCCGCAAATCCTGGGCGCGCCACACCACGCCCGATCCGCCTCTGCCGATCGGCTCGATCAGCCGGTAACGACCGGCGATCTGTTCTTGGACTTGGTCCACGCCCACCGACGACTCCTACCCGGCGGGAGGCACGCTTAGTCGGGCTATCAACGCCTCTCTAATGAACGAAGGGCGCCCAACGCGCGATCCGGGCAAACAGCCGCTCAACCTCGTGCCGGAGCTGCACGAATTCAGCGACCGGAACCAGGTCGACCGTTACAACGACAAGGGGCGCTCGATAGGGTGCCCGGCGATTGTTGGTTCTGGCTCACGGAGATTCGGCCCACGGCGCGAATTATGGGCGCGGGTTGCGTGGACGTGCATTTGGCGGCGGCCGAGGCAGCTTTGTGACGCAAAGGATGGGGGCCAACCCGCCTGATCGCGGTCTGTTGTCTCGGCGCTGTGAGGCTGGGGTTACGGCAGTCGCCAAGGAGGAGGTGCGACGCTTGGTCCGTCCAGTCCAGGATGTGAAGATCTTCGGGCTGCAGGACCGCCGCTCGACCGGAGCAGGCAAGCATCGGTGACTCGTCCAATGGTCTCGATGGTCAGGTCGTGCTCGATTGCCTCCCAGGTGGAATCGCCATTGAGGCCCCGCCAGTCGGCGGCGAGGTCTCGAAAGAACGACCGCAAGTTCGGCAGGCCGTCCTCCATCGTTTGGACACTCGACTCGGCGTCAAGTCCCCCGCCCGTGATGGCGACCCTGAAGTCCACGAATCCATACTCGTCGTAACCGGGCTCGCGACTCCCCAGATTTGGATCCTGGAACCGACGGACCGCCAAGCTTGAGCCCCCGCTCACCAAGATTTACCTCAACGGGCACCACTGCAGAATGCCCCATCTTGGCAACCCGGGCCATCGAGTTCAGGTCCGCATGTGCTGCCGAACGACAAATATTCGCAGCACCCCGTTGGGCCGACCGGGTACCGATAATGTTCAGTCGACCGAGCGGCCACGTCTGCCCCCCAACGCCGGGTCGGGGACCCCATCACACGCTGCAAGCGGGCCGCGTCTCCCGGCCGAGAGTTGCCGGGTAGCCCCGGCGC
>JALYXV010000019.1 GCA_030947025.1 Actinomycetota bacterium
CGGGATCATGATCAACCTCCTCCGCTCACCAGAGGTGACAATCGCGCCACTCGCCATGCCCCTCACCGGCAAACCGGACCCCTAAAACACCGGCCCCAATCGCCCGATTTAGGCGGTAAACGAGTACCCCTGAAGATGTGCTGATTAACGATCGCTTCGGGGCGGAACCAGCGCGCCACAGTGAGGGAGCCTGACCAAGCAAACAGAAGATTGCCGGGTGACGCCAAGTTGTCGTTATCGACGGCGATATCGTTGTAGATCGTCGAACCACTCGGGCCTGAATTCAGTTCGGCGATTCGAACGACCAAGCGACCGTTGCCCGTCGCATTCTTTGTGAACGCCCCGCCGTTCACAAATCGAGCAAGAGAGGACAGCGGCCTCTTGATACCATCTAGTGCGGCGTCCCCTAGCAGTGCTCGCCACAGCGAGTCTGCCGCGGTTGCCACGCGAACGTTCGCGACGATCTTATCATCGATCGCCCCGAGCACCCCGGCGATCGCTGTCTGCTCGGAGATCGGAGGCAATCCCACGGGAACTTGCCGCAGCGTGGCGAGGTTGATCTTCTGCGTCACGCTTCCTTGCAGCCGTGCACTTAGCCACGAGATGACCTGCGGCGATTGCAAGGAGTAGTTCACAAACCGATGATCGACATTGGGTCCAAGTGGGATTACGGCGACGTCCCTTGTCACGTTGAATCCCTTCATTGTTTCTGGGACCATGGCACAATGTCCGGGCTCAGCAATGAGGTTCAGCACCAGTTCGCCGCCGCGAAGTATCGTCCGCTGGAACATTCGGCTGACTTGGTTGGACACCCTCTTGTTGTCGTTGAACTCGATACGGTTTCGGCGAATGTCGCCGCCTCGAATTACGGGGACCCCGCCAGGTATGAAGTCGCCCACTTTGACGATCCCATAGGTGATAACTCGGTGCGGGTCACAGAGATCACCGAGTGGCCGGGACGCCCACTCGGTGAGAGGTTTAGACATCGAGTCGATCGAGCGCATCGCGAACCCGCCCCTTGAGTAGGTCGCTCTCATCGAACGCTTCGTACAGCTCGCTGGTCAGGCGGCCGATCTTGTCGCCGATCAGCTCGGCGTCGTCTTCGGCTGCCTCGCTGCCGACGTAGAGGCCAGGGGTGAGCACAAAGCGGTGCTCGGCGATCCGCTCGACGGTGGCGGAGGCGCAGAATCCGGGAACATCCGCGTAGCTCGCCGCGTCGGGTTCGCCTCGCCAGGCGTGGTAGGTGCCGGCGACACTGGCCATCTCAGGGTCGGTCAGTTCGCGGTGGGTGCGGTCGACCAAGACGCCCAGCTGTCGGCAGTCGATGAACAGGATCTCGCCTCGACGGTTTCGCCATGCAGGCGTGCTCGGCCGGGTGTGGCCGTTGGCCTTGTCCCGGTTGAGGAACCACAGTGCCACCGGTATCTGGGTCGAATAGAACAGCTGACCGGGCATGGCGACGATGCACTCGACGAGGTCCCCCTCCACCATCGCCTGCCGGATGGTTCCTTCACCGGAGGTCTGGGTGGACAGGGATCCGTTTGCGAGCACGATGCCGGCGACACCTCTCGGCGAAAGCTTGGCGGCCATGTGCTCTAGCCATGCGTAATTGGCGTTCCCTGCCGGCGGGACACCGTAGGCCCAACGCGGGTCGTCCCGGAGTTGGTCGCCGCCCCAGTCGGAGATGTTGAACGGCGGGTTGGCCAGGATGTAGTCGGCTTTGAGGTCAGGGTGAAGGTCGTCGTGGAAGCTGTCCGCCCATCTGGGTCCGAGGTCGGCTTCGATGCCGCGGATGGCGAGGTTCATCTTCGCCATCCGCCACGTGGTGTCGTTCGACTCCTGTCCGTAGACGGCGATGTCGTTGCGCTGGCCACCGTGGGCCTCGACGAACCGCTCCGACTGGACAAACATTCCGCCGGAACCGCAGCACGGATCGTAGACGCGGCCCCGGTATGGCTCGATCATCTCCACCAAGAGCTTGACCACCGACCTGGGGGTGTAGAACTCGCCGCCGCCCTTGCCCTCCGCTGACGCGAACCGGCCGAGGAAGTATTCGTAGACCCGGCCGAGCACATCCTTGTCCCGGTGCTCGGTGGCGCCGAGGCCGATGCTGGAGATCAGGTCGACCAGCTCGCCCAATCGGCGGACGTCAATAGCGGGCCGGGAGAAGCTCTTTGGCAGCACACCGCGGAGCGTCGGGTTGTCCACCTCGACGAGGTCCATGGCGTTGTCGATGAGCTTGCCGATCCCCGACTGTTTGGCGCTGGCCTGAAGATGCGCCCATCGCGCATCGGGCGGCACCCAGAACACCCCCTCGGCGGCGTACTCGTCCCGCGACTCCAACAGCTCGACGATGGTGCCTTCGTCGAAACCCTCGGCCGAAAGATCGGCCGCGAGTTGGCCTCTCCGCTCATTGAAGGCGTCGTCGATGTACTTCAGGAACACCAGGCCGAGGACCACGTGCTTGTACTCCGAGGAGTCCATCGAACCGCGAAGCTTGTCCGCCGCCTTCCACAAGGTGTCCTCGAAGCCGAGCGGAACCCCATTCGGCTTCTTACCCCGAGTGCCGGCAGTCGGGGTGGCACCACCAGCGGCTGTCCCCGGGCCGCCATCAATCACCGCTTGGGCGGCCCGCAGCGTTGCTGCGGCCGGTTTCTCCGGATCCCCGGCAGTGAGCTCCGCCCGCAGGTGCTGGCCCTCGCCGGAAAGGGCCAGGCTTCCACCTCGCCCACGGCCGCCGACCACGAGGTCGAGGGACTTCAAGAGGCCGGTCAACTCTGTGTAGCGGCCCGGGTCCAGACCGAGCTGTCCCCGAACCCGACCGTTCCCCACGGACGAACCATCGCCGGGCAGCGCCCGGATGATGGCCACAGCCTCCCGCGGAAGACGCCTGGGGGCGATCGGCTGTTCCTCAGGCACCCGAGGTCGCCCTCTGCGGATGCCCAGTCCGTTCCGCCCAGGCGGCGACGGGGAGCCAGTCCCAGACCACTGATCTGCCCACCCGGCCCAGGGGCTCCGGGAACGCAGGCATCCGCGCCCACAACCTGACCGCCTCCCTGCTCACCCCGAGTCGTCGCCCGATCTCAGCCCCCGATACCAGATCCGTCGCCATAACAGACAGCTTGACATATGGCAAGGAGGTCGAATCTTTGGATGCTGCCGCCAGGTCGCATCTGGCTCGCGATAAGCGAAAGGATCGCGAGCCGGAGGCGGTCGAGCGTCAACCACTGATACTACTCGTCATACGCTGACGCACGCTGACACAGCAGGGCACTCCTCGATCACGGCTCCGGCTGTACGGCCCGCAGAGGCTTTGGAACGGAGTGTTTGGTAGGGCAGGTGCGCCCCTGGTCGAATCGCCAACACCTGGACGCCTGGAGGACCGCTGCCTCTGGGTCTCCTTACACCGGAAAACGCCCAGGGCACCGCGACGACGTCCGAACTCATGACGGAAGCGAGAAGCCCCGCGACGCTGAACACCTCGGTCCGTTCGATGACGGAGCAGAAGGTCCGAGCGCGCTCAGCGCCCCGGCGGTGGGGGCCCGGACGCACGACGATCGCCATGGAAGGCTCCTTTTGCAGCCCGAGTCCGGGAACGAGGCGCTATCGGATGACCTCGACGGCTGTCGAAGGCATCTCGGGCGCGTCAGCAAGGAGGGAGGGATCGGGCCCCGAGGAGCGGAGATGAAGACGAGTCGGATCGTCATGACCTAACTCACCGGCGCGTCGCTGATCCTATATTGGTGGCGGTAGCCTCCGGATGACTGGTCTACGAGAGGGTCTGCCTGTGTCCGATCGAACAATCGATCCGAGGCTCGTCAGGATAGCCCTTCAGCACATCGGCGGGACGGAGTTCGAGGCCTTTTTCGCCGAGTTTTTTCCGAGCATCATCGGGACAGACTTCGTCCCCCTTGGCGGTCACCATGACGGTGGCGCCGACGCCTTCCAAGACGTCGGACTATTCGAAGGCCGCCGAGCCGGAACCTTCTTCCAAGCCTCCATCGAGGCAGATACGGAAGGAAAGATCAGAACAACCGTGAAACGGCTTCGCGAGTTCGGTCGCGAGCCCACCTCCGTCACGTATGTGACCTCACGAGCGGTGAGGCACATTGACGAAGTAGAGGACCGCCTGACGGCCGCACTTGATGTCGAGATCCGCATCCGTGACGGCGAGTACATCGCCAATAACGCCAACAAGACTCCCCAAACCCGAGCGGCCGTGGAACGCCGCTTGCGACATCACACCACGTACCTTCAGCGTCCGGGCGGCGCGCCTGTGATCTCGGCGTCACCTCACGTGAGTTCACCAGCGGTGTATGTCTTCCTGCGCCAGGAGGTGGAGCGCCGCAGCGGCGACACCGTCCTTGCTGACGCGGTCGTCGACGCCTTGATCGTGTGGGCGCTGGAGGGTACGAGCCCTGACACCGACATACTCATGAGTCGAAATGAGGTCCGTGACAAGATCCTTACAGAGATCCCGACCGCGAAGCAGCTCGTAGACGAATTGCTCGACGGTCGAATGGAATCATTGGCCAACAAAGGCAATAAGAGTGGCCGCGAGGTCCGGTGGTACAGGAAGCGGGATGCTTTCTGCCTGCCGTATGAGACGCGCCGGCTCGTTGAGTTAGAGAACAGCGACGATGAACTAGTTAAGATCCGTGCCCTTGAATCGATCAGGGGCCGGATCGTGGATGTTAGTGGGCAAGAGCTTACGCCGGACGAGATCGACCAATGTGTCGCAGTAGCGGATCGAGCGGTCCAGATTGCCTTCGAGCGGGAGGGCTTGGAGTTCTCGTACTTTCTCCAACAATCACAGGCAGACACGGACTACCCGACTATCTCGGACTGCATTGCAGCTTCGCTCGACGAGGCGCGGGTCGATCCCAAGCGGCGGTTGGTGTACGGAGACGCGGCCTTCCGCGCTGTCCGCTCATCGATGTATTACAGCCGGCCGGAGGAACGCGACTACTTCGGACGACTCTCAAGAACGTACGGACTGTTGTTCACCTTGAACTGTGAGCCGCGGCTCATTGAGTACTTCCAGGAAATGGCTGCCGATTTCCACCTCTACGTGGGATCCGACGTCCTCGTGCGAGCCCTTAGCGAACGCCACCTGCCGCGCGAAGACCAGATGACCCGGAACATGCTTGCCATGGCAAGGGCAGCTGGCGCTGTACTCGTCTTGGCGGCTCCCGTGTTGGCGGAAGTTGTAGCCCACCTCCGCGCCACCGATATGGAGTTCCGCAACTGGTTCAGCGCCTCGGAACAACATGTCACGATGGGCCTCGCCAGGAATGCTCCAAAGATCCTGGTCCGTTCGTACTTCTACGCCAAGTTGGAGCCTGCCCTCCATGAGCAAGTCCCGGCGTCGTGGGATCGCTATATGAGTCAGTTCTGCGAGTATCCCGACCTCCATCGCGCCAGGGGCGTCGAGTCGGTGCGCCGGTACCTGCAAGCACAATTCGGTATGCAGTTCGAGTCGATTGAAGATGTACGCAGCTTGGCAAACGCCAGCGAAGTGCAACAGTTGGCAGGCGCGCTTGAGGAGATCAAAACATCTCGGAACTTGGCGTCGAACGACGCTCTTATGACGCTCGCTGTGTATGGGCTCCGGGCGAAGAACCGCGAGGATTCGCAGGTATCTGAGTTCGGGTACCGGACGTGGTGGCTAACCGACGAGGCGCGGATCCTCCGGTACACAAAGGCGTTGATTGAAGCGCATGCGGGAGTCCGTTACATGATGAGGCCAGACTTCCTTCTGAACTTCTTCGCTTTGGCCCCGTCTGTCGCCGACGTGAGACGGGCCTATGCGAACGTGTTCCCGACCCTCCTTGGCGTCCGGCTGGCTCGTCGTATGGACGAGGGGGCTTTCCGGGAGATGATGCAGAAGGTGCGCGGTTGGGATGAATGGGAGGACGGACGACGGGCGGCTGCTGTGGCTGAGCTATCCGATCGACTGAAAGGGGACTTCTCTCGCCAATACCTGACGCAATTCGACCGATCTGAGCGCTAAGCCCAGCCTTGGGGCCCCTTCGAGGACTCCAACGACCTGCTGTATTGAGTACGTCTGGTGATGGCCCTCGGAGTTGGCCACGGCGAAGAGAGTTGTTGCTGTACGGACCGCTCTGTGCCTGCCGGTCTGACTCTGAGCGGCTGGACCATCCGAGAACTGCACCCCATCCCGAACGTCGTCTGTCTCGACATGCACGATCGTGTCGGTCGGCATACGACGTCCTCATCCTTCTATCCGGCAGCGGGGCTGCGTGCGACTTTCTGAGCGCGGACGAGCGCCCAGAAAGGGTCGCAAGCTGGGATCGCGCGCGATAACCTCACCTTATCGCGCGGTTTGCTTCAGAGGCCGCGGGAAGTGGAGAGCGCGGAGCTTGTTAGTCGGTGTTAGTCTGCTAGTCGGTGTTAGTCGTGCATGCGGGTAGGGCGGGCTTTGGTGGCTGATGAGGCGGCTGGGAGCCCTTTCCGGCCGGGATACAACCGTCGCCCGCCGGTGCTTGCAGGCCGCGACGAGGTACTCGCTGCGGCCGACGAGGCGGTGGCGATGGCCGTCACGGAGGCGTTGACACCGCCGGCGTTGCTCCTGGTCGGCCAGCGAGGGGTTGGCAAGACGGTGTTGTTGGGCGAGATCGCCGACCGGGCGGCCCAGGCTTACGGCTGGCCACGCCTGCACGTTGAGGTGACGCCATCGACTCCGTTCACTCCTGACGTCGTCGCCGCCGCCCGCGAGCTGGTCGCCTCCTTCGACGACCCGACCCCGGGCGGTCTTCGGGTCCGGGAGGCGGTGGTGGGCGCCGGCATCGGCCCGGTGCACGGGGAGCTGACCTTCTCACGGGACGAAACGCCGGCCGACGACTCGGCGATCCGGTTGCGACAAGCCCTCAGCGCGGCGGTCGACGCGGCGCTGCGCCGTGACGCCGGCTTCGTGTTCACCATCGACGAGATGCAACTCGCCGACCGCCAGGAGCTGGCGCGGCTGACGGCGATCCTGCAGCGGGGCACGGATTTGGACTGGCCGGTAGTGCTGGTCGGAGCCGGCTTGGCCGGCATGCGTGACCCTGAGCGGGCGGTGAGCTATTTCGAGCGGGCCGAGTGGCATGAGATCGGGACTTTGAATCACGCCGAGACGCTGCAAGCGCTGCAAATCCCCGCCGCAAACGCGGGCCGCCCACTCGATCACGACGCGGCCGAGATCTTGGTCGAGGCTAGCGGCGGCTATCCCTACGCCGTCCAGCTGTATGGCCATCACGCCTGGAGAGCATCGGCCGGCCAGACACGAATCAACCGCAAAGCCGCCCAACGAGGCGTGCTCAGCGGTGGCCGCCAGCTGGACCAAGGTCTGTACGCCAACCGATGGGCGCAAGCCAGCCCGGGGGAGCGGAACTACCTGGCCGCGTTGGCGTCCATACTTGGGTCATCGCCCGAAGTGCGCGGCGCCCAGGTGGCAGCCGAGCTGGGCGTCACCACCCGCCAGGTCGGCACGGTTCGGGACCGGCTGATCAAGAAAGGGACCCTCACCAGCGACGGCGAACTCCTCACCTTCTCGGTGCCCGGCATGGCCGACTACGTGCGCCGCCAAGTTCACCGCAACCACCCAGCTGTTGCCGCTGAAGAACACAGCGCCGACGGACACACCGACGAGGTCCCCGACCTGGAAGACGGCCCTGGTCGATTTCAACCGAACTGGCCACGAGCGCAACGATCGGACGAACTTGACCTGGGGCTATAGGGTTCTGCGCACGCACTGACACGAACCTTGCGCATACCGTGACATAAGACCTGCGCTTGACAATGAGTTGGGCGCGAAATTGTGGGCTCTACCAGGGAGTTCCCCATAACCACGATTATGGGGACTAATGTGGGGTGGTGGCCAAGGCCCGGAAACTGTCCCCCGACTCCAGATTCGGCGAACTGGTCGACCGCTGGCTGGACAACCTGGAGACCACCAAGCCAGCCATCAACACTGTAGCCGCCTATCGCCGGGACCTCGAGGGCGTGGCCCGGCGCGTCGCGGCCGGCGCCGAGGTTCCCGTCGTGCGC
>JALYXV010000032.1 GCA_030947025.1 Actinomycetota bacterium
GCCACCAACTGGCGATCCTGCAACGCCAGGTCCCCCGCCCGCGCTACGACGACCGAGACCGTCGCCTCCTGTCGGCGTTGGCCAAGCTCCTGCCCCGCAGGCGGTGGGGTGTCTTCCTCGTCACCCCGGCCCCGTGCTGCGCTGGCAGCGCCAATGGTCCGCCGGCACTGGACGCAGCCGCCCAAGCCTGCTCGCCGCGGCCTACCCGACGAGACCGTCGAACTGGTGTTGCGCCTGGCCCGGGGAGAACCCCCGATGGGGCTACCCGCGCATCGCCGGGGAATGCGCCAAGGTTGGCGTCAAGGTGTCGCGAAGCTCGGTACGCAACGTCCTGCGCCGCCACCCCTCGGACCGGCCCCCCGACGCGACGGGCCGACCCTGGTCGAAGTTCCTCAGATCTCAGGCGTCAGGCGTGCTGGCCTGCGATTTCTTCAGCGTCGACACTCTCAGACTGCAACGCCTCTACGTCCTGTTCTTCATCGGACTGGACCGCCGCCAGGTGTGGCTCGCCGGCGTCATCGCCCATCCCAACACCGCCTGGGTCACCCAGACCGCCCGGAACCTGTCCATGACCCTCGACGGCCAAGACGGCATTTCAAGTTCTCGATCCGCGATCGCGACACCAAGTTCGTGCAGTCCTTCGACACCATCTTTGCCTCCGACGCCACCCAGATCATCAAAACGCCGGCAAGATCCCCGCGGGCAAACGCCTACGCCGAGCGCTTCATCGGTACCGCCCGGCGGGAATGCCTCGACTGGACTCTCATCATCGGCGACCACCACCTGGAACAGGTGATAGGCGAGTTCGTGGCCCATTACAAGGCCGCTCGTCCACACCGCGGCATAGACCTCGACGCCCCGATCCCCCTACCGCCGGTCGGCGATACCAGCGCCGCCATTGAGCGAGTCGACCGCCTCGGCGGGCTGATCCACCAGTACCGCCGGGCGGCCTGATCCGATCATCGCAGCGTCGCCGCGTGTCACCCGGCGTAGCTGACTATCCCACGATGGTCGGCTGTCGCTGTGCGACGGAGCCAACTGAGAGCCGACATCGGCCCGCCATGCGGCAACCCCGGAAGCGAAGCGCCCAAGCCACGCCGCAACCCTGAACTTGCACCCCACAGGGCTCATCCACGAGTACCGCCGGGCCGCTCGAACCAAGCGCCCCGGTCGAAAGCGGCGTGCGCCCAATCCCTCGAACGCGCCCGGCTACCTCGGCACGCCCTGCGGACTCGACCACCCGACACTGGAACCGGTCCACTTCAAGTTTGGCTGCCAATACTCCGCCTGGAAAATGTGCGACTGCACCCGACAGGCGTCGAGATTCCTCCGGCTGCCCCTTTGCGCGCATTTTGGCTCTCATCGTTCAGTCGATTCGTTGACGATACTTGGTCGGTTCTCTGAGCGCGAAGTGGAATGCGATGGGGTCCTGTCGGGCACACGCGACTACAGCACATTGTGGCGGTTGTCTGATCGCACGAGCATCTGATTTGTTGTAAGGTTCGCTCCAGCGTTCGACATGTGCGCCGTTTTGTCCGGTTGGATGACGCTGGGACTCTTGGGCCACCAACGAGAGGAGGCGGGGATCGTGGACCTACGGGGACTGTTCGCTAGGGCCGGCCGGGGTGTGTCAGGACTGCAGCGTGGAGTCGGTTTCGGCCGGGGCGTCCTGGCGACCGCGATGGCCGGGGCGGTGTTGGTCACCATGGGTGCCGGTGTGGCCCCGCCCGCGGCGGCGCAGATCCTGTCGCGCCCGGCGGTGTCCGAAGCGGCGCCCCGGGTTTCGGTGGGGTGCAGCGCGGCCGCTCTTATCGCCGCGATCGGCACCGCCAATTCCGTTGGTGGCGCCACGATGGATCTAACGCCGCGGTGCACCTATGTTCTGACCGGGCCGGACAACTATTGGTACGGGCCCAACGGCCTGCCTGCCATCGCGTCCGCCGTCACCATCGACGGCCACGGTGCCACGGTCGCCCGCAGCACCGCCACGGGTACCGCCGCCTTCCGGTTGTTTTACGTGGGCGCCGATCCCAACAATTCCCGCACCTTGGGATATACCTCCCCCGGGGCGGGCAAGCTGACCCTCGAGAACCTGACTTTGACCGGCGGCCTGGCCCAGGGCGGCGGTAGCAGTCGGGGCGGCGGCGGGGCGGGCATGGGGGGTGCCATCTTCAACCAGGGCCAACTGGTCCTCGACGCGGTCACCGCAACTGCCAACACCGCCCACGGCGGCGACATCGACGCCGGCGGCTCCAGCAACAAGGGAGGCGGGATCGGCACCGGGGGCGGCTTCGGCGGGACGGCCAGCTTCGGCGGCGCAACCGGGGGCATGGGCACCTGTGCTCCGGGGGGCCACGGGCGCGGGGGCGGGGGCGGGGGATTTGTTGCCGGCACCGACAACGGCCTCAACGCCTCCCCCGGTACCTTCGCCGCCGGTGGCGGCCCCAAAACCGGCCTGGGCGGCGGCTACTATGGCGGCGACGGCAGCGGAGGAGGCAACCTCTCCTCGTATAACGATTGCGGCGGCAACGGCGGCGGTTTCGGCCAGAGCGGCGGCGTTGCCGCGGGCGGCGGCGTAGGCGGCGGCGCCGACTTCGAGGGCAACGGCGGTTTCGGAGGTGGAGGAGGCTTCGACCCCTCCGGCTACGCCGGCGGCGGCACCGGCGGTTTCGGCGGCGGCGGCGGCGGTATTGGCCACGGCGGCGGCTTCGGCGCCGGTTACGGCGCCAGAACCGGCAACTTCGGCGGCGGCGGCGGCGGCGGGTTCGGGGGTGCGGTGTTCAACCATCAGGGCAGCGTCACGGTGCTCAACAGCACCCTGACGGCAAACACCGCCCAGGGAGGGTCCTCGGCGGACAATGGGCGCGGCGGGTCGGGCTTCGGGGGTGCGGTGTTCAACTTGAACGGCGCCGTCGTATTCACCAACGCCACCGTGGACGCCAACACCGTCACCGGGGGCGCGGGCGCGGGCATTAGTGGCGGCGGGGGCGGTGTCGCCGAGGGTGTCGGCGGTGGGATCTACAACCTGTCGTACGACCAGGCGACCGTAAGGGCCGCCAGCGTGGCGTTGACCAACACCATTGTGGTCGACAACAACGGCACCGACGTGGTCAACAACTTGGCGTTGGAGCCGGTGGGCAAGGGGAGCGCCGCCACCGTCGCCGAGTCGCCCTACGACATCGTCACCTCGCAGAACAACACCGGCGGCACCATCACCGGAAACCCGCCGATCACCGCCGATCCCCAGTTGGCCGCCCTGGCGTTCCGCGGTGGCCCGGGCATGGACACCCAAGCACCGGCGCCGGGAAGTCCCGCCATCAACCAGGTCCCCCAGAGGTACTGCCCGGCGATCGACGAACGCGGCGTCATCCGACCCGACGGCACCGAGGCAGCCTGCGACATCGGCGCCTTCGAGCTCCGCGACTACCCGGCGACGGCCCAGAGCATCACCTTCACCTCGTCCCCGCCCGCCCACGCCGCGGTGGGCTCGGTCGGCTACACCGTGGCCGCCACCGGGGGCGCCTCGCACAACCCCGTCACCTTCAGCGCCGACGCCTCGAGCGCCGGGGTGTGCACCGTGTCGGGCGCCACCGTCTCCTTTGTCGGAGTGGGAACCTGTGTCATCGACGCCAACCAGGCCGGCAACGCGAACTACCTGGCCGCCCCCCAGGCGCAGCAGCGGTTCGCGGTGGGCGCCCCCAGCACCACCTGCGACGTCACCGCCATATCGGCCGGGCCCCCCGCACAAGAGCAGGTCACGGTGCACGCCTCGACCGGCCTGGCGGCCATCACGAACATCAAGATCGTCAACGGAACCGTGATCGTCGCCCCCTTCACGCCCGGGACGACCGGCCCGGTCCTCGTAACCGCCAGCAAGACCAACCAGTCACAACCCACCACCTGGCAGTTCGTCGCCACCGACAGCCTCGGCACCAGCTACCTCTGCGCCTGACACCCTCAAGCACCGACACGACGGCTTTGTTGCGTTGAGCCCAACCAGGCTGGCGGCGACACTGTCGGGCATGAAACGACGGCGTTGTCGCCCTCCGGTCATGGTGCCCTCGGCGTTCGCTGGGTTCGGCTCCCGCCCGAGGTGATCAGGTTGGCGGTCCGTTGGTATCTCAGGTTCGCCGTGTCGTACCGCGACGTCGAGGAGCTCCTGGCTGGAGCGCGGCGTCGAGGTCGACCACGTCAGCATCTACCGTGGAGCCTTCGCTTCACACCGCTGCTCATCGACGCTGCCCGGCCGTGCCAGCACGGTGTTGGTGACCGCTGGCTGGTCGACGAGAGATACCTGAAGGTCGCCGGAACCTGGCGGTACGTCTACCGCGCCGTCGACCAGCACGGCCAGGTCATCGACGTGTTCGTCTCCCCTCGCCGAGACGCCCAGGCCGCGAAAAGGTTCTTCACCCGGGCCAACAAGGCGACGGGACGC
>JALYXV010000041.1 GCA_030947025.1 Actinomycetota bacterium
CCCGACCAGTGTGCCGGCGTCACGACGAGCGACCCACCGGGCCACCGTCTTGGGGTCGCAACCGGCCAACTCGCCGGCCGCCTCACAACTCTGGGTCAAATCGAACGCTTCCAAAATGTTCATGATCTCCCCGGCATGCTTCATGTGGTCCCCTCCTCGGGGCTGGGTGCTTGGACACACCGAGTGTCCGAGGAGGGACCACCCCGACCGGTGGATACCGGCCGGTCAGCGAACAGGCATCAAGGAGATCCAATGGCCGCCCACCAGGAATTTTCGTGGCCACCAGCGAGGACTTTCGTGGCCGCCTATACGGAGGATCTCATGGCCGCCGACACTTGTCGCTGCCCCCACACGCCGGGTTGATGTTGGTCAACAGCCTGTTGCGGCTTGAAGGACGCGGCACGCTTGAGCCATTCGGCTGGGCGAAAGCGTCGTGACTTTCCGGCGGAGGCTGGCTCGAGGAAGGGTGTGAAGATTGTCAAAGTTGGCGACGCACTCGGTTGGGACGCCGTCCTCGCCGGGCGTCAGGTCAAGCTCGGACACCAGCACTCGTCGCGTTCTGGTCAGGGCGGCGACTGCGACCGAGTCGATTCGGTCGGCGACGGGATCGCGTGTCAACACAAGAACGGGACGGTCCCCGCCTGGCGTGGCGGCGAACCAGACCTCACCTCGTTGCATCGGCCCAATCAGACCAATCGTCTGCTGGGCCCCAGTCGGCTATCTCGGCCAGTGATCGTTCGCCCTCGTCGAGTGGTTGCTTCTCCCATCTCGTGGCGTCATCCTCGCTCGCGAGGCGAAGCAAGTGACGATGGACTGCGTCTCGGAGGAGTTCGGATCGGTCAATGCCGAGACGCTCGGCCCAGTGTTGGACTTGGACTGCTTCGTCGTTATCCACGCGGAAGCTGAACATCGTCATACAGGTATGCTATCACGTATGACAGCGGTCCCAAGTGCCCGAACGCCGGGTCAGAGTGTGCGCGATCCGAGTACGCAGAACTCGTTGCCCTCAGGGTCCGCAAGAACAATCCAGGTCTGCTCGCCTTGTCCTACGTCCGCTCGCGTGGCTCCCAGCGTGAGCAGTCGCTCGACCTCGTCGTCTCGGTCGTCCGGTCGGAAGTCAAGGTGCAGGCGATTCTTCGTCGTCTTCGGCTCAGAGACCGACACGAAAAGGAGTCCCGGAAGCCGATCTGCGGTGGGTCTGATCTCGAACTCGTCGGGGTCGTCGTTCACGACAACCCAGCCGAGGGCGTCTCGCCACCAGAGTCCGAGGGCACGTGGGTCGCGCGCATCGACGATCGTCTGCTCCCACTCGAGACTCATGAGCCGATCGTAACGCTCGTGCTTGGTTTGCCCCGAAACGCCGGCTGCGTGCGGGCCGTCCGGTTCCCTTCGAGTCGCAGACGCCGCGCAGCCGCTCCGAGACGCTCGGCCCCCTCCTGCCCGCAGAGATCGATTGATCGGTCCGGGAGGATATACGGTCCAGTCGACGTGCGCCTCCGGCGACGTAGGGTGGCGCGTGACATGAGCTACCCAGTGGACTTCGTCAACGTCTCCACCGTCGGCTTGGAGTCCTCCCCGGTGGCGGCCGCACTGGCTGGCCTGCGGGCCAACGAGGCTCGCTACTTCAAGAACAAGTACGGCCTCGTGTTCACGGTCGAACCGGCCGCCAAGACCAAGAGTGCCATCGACTGGGTACACCGCATCCTCAAGGAGGAGCGCGACATCGTTGTCGCTTCGCCCCCGCTCGAGGCAGCAACCGTCGAGGTCGAGAACATCCGATGGCCCTACGTGTTCTATGAGAACGGGCTCTCGATCAACGTCGCGTACTCGCTCGACGAACCGAAGAAGCGAGCCGTCGGGTTCAAGCTCTCCGAAGGCATGGAGGTCCCCGCCGAGCTCGGCTCGTTCAAGTTCGCGCGACAGAAGTCGAAGCTGGCCGGGACGATCCGCGGCTCGTACTTCGTGATCAAGGGTGAGTACTGAGCCCCGTGGAGCCTCGGAGCCGACGTCGTTCGGCCGGATTCGAACAGACCCGGCCTCTCCCCCGACCAGGGACCGACAGAGTCACCTCGCGGTGCTGCGCCGCGAAGTCGTCTCCTACCTCGGCTTCGTCTTGGCGGATGGCCGCCAGTCCCTCGTCAGCGAGGATCATGACCGGCCGCAGGATGATGGTCGGGATGCCGGTACGGGTTTGTCCAGGCGGCACACATGTCCTCAGCCAACCGCTTAGTAGTGTAACTCGCATGCCTGCCCAGGCGCGGAAGACTGGAAGGATTAGTAGTGGCGAACTCCGACGAGGAATGGCGTCGAAAGGGTGCGACGCTCAGCGACAAGACGGCCTCGAAGGAATACGGTCTCACCCGCGATGAGATCCTCGCGGCAATCGATGCTGGTCACATCCAATATCGCGTAAGTTCGATCCATGGGAATCCCTGGTTGAGACTCCTGCGCCACGAGGTCGAGGTGCTCATGACCAGCACCTACAACGACAAGCTGCACAAGCAAAAGCGGGCCAAGGCTGAGTTGGCCCGAGTCAACAAGGAATTGAAGCAGCTACGGGCTCAGGTCGCTGCGCTGGAGGAGCAGCGATCGAAACTTCTCGCCGATTTGAGCGAATGACGCTCCGCACTCCCTTTGCCCGTACTGAGCCTCTGTGCGGGGATACCGACGTTGGCGGCGCCCACGAGGTGCCCCCAACGCCGGGGCTGGGGGACGGCCACGGCGCATCTCGACCGACGCGGTGGGGGCGGTAAACCGTCCGGTAATAGCGGCGAGTAGGGGGGCGTCATCGCCGAGTCGACACCCAGTGCGGAGAGCTTGTAACGCTACCATCCAGCGTGGTCGTGTCTGTACCGCAGGGTCTGACCGACCTCCTGAGGCGCTGAATAGCCGGCGCGAGCGAGCAGTATTCCCGACCTACATCAGTCTGGGCGGCGAAGGCGCTGCATGTCCACGTAACGTCGGATTCGGATGGGCGGGTGGCGGGGGCGAGGTGGATCGCGCCAACCCCGGCCTTTACCCCTTGGAACAGACTGGGGCCAGCGTGGCGGCAAGGCGGTTGGCGACGTCGGTAACCGCCGCCCGGCTCAGCGGTCCGGCTCGGCGATCATCTTGGCCAGATTCGTGGCCCAGGTGATCCACACCTCGTCGTGTTGGAAGGGCCGGGCGAACAGCTTCCATTCCGCCTCGATGAAGCACACCGCGGAGTGGACGGGCACCACCGCGACATCGAGCGCAGTGCGGACCGCGTGAGCTGCCAACCCATCCCGCCGGTGATCTTGGTTCGGTCGCGGCCGCCAACATGGATCCGCCTGTCGGACCGGAGCCACCCACCGACGTCTCGATGTTCGACCATGCCGGCGTAGTTCTTGGCGTCGATCACCC
>JALYXV010000062.1 GCA_030947025.1 Actinomycetota bacterium
TCACCTGACCACGTCAGCCCCCTTTCGGGTCCGGGCATCAAGCCCGGTATCCGGCCAGTTATACGAGACGGCCGCGGGAGAACCCGGCCATGGTGTCCGCTTTCCTGTCGCCTTTCGGCTACCGGCACTCGCTTCTTGGTCACCCGTTGCCCGCCGCGGAGTTGGGCCTTCCTTACGGTCGGCTTACGGGTTTGTTGCGTTGACCGCCGCCCGAGTAATCGGTTCTCGCGGTGGGCACCGGTAGGCGAGGTCGGGCCTCCAATTGGGCCAGATCAGATAGCGATCATCAGCTCGTCGAACGCGTCGGCGACCCGGTTCTTGTGGTCGCTGCTGTCGGCTGCCAGGTCGTAGTGCCCCCGCCGGATGTTCTGCACCAAGGCGTGACCGGCGGCGATCGTCATTACCGACCGGGGCCGTTTCAAGCCCCGCATGGGCCGCAGCCGCGCTTTGAGCCGGGCGTGATCGGACTCCACCCGGTTGTTCGCGTACTGGTGGGTGACATGGCACGCCCCGGGAGCCAGCTCTTCGAGGACCGCCGGGTACACGCTGGCCAGGTCGGTGTTGACCTCCACCGGGGCAGTCGAGCCGGCCAGGGCGTGTTGGAAGAATCGGCGGGCGGCCGGCAGGTCTCGCTTGTCGGCCAGGAGGACGTCGATGACCTGCCCGTATTGGTCGACCGCCCGGTGAAGGTACATCCACCGTCCCGACACCCGAACGTAGGTTTCGTCTACGAACCAGCGGTCCCCGCCGCTATGGCGGCGGCAGCGGGCGACGTCGACAAGCAGCGGCGTGAAGGTCTGCACCCAGCGGTACACGCTGACATGGTCGACCACGATCCCCCGCTCGGCCAGCAGCTCCTCTATGTCACGGTAGGACAGGCCGTAGCGCAGGTACCAACGGACGGCCAGCACGATCGCCTCGGGCGGGAACCGGTACCCGGCGAACGCTGACCGGTCGATGGTGGGAGCGGAAGCACGGCGACGTCTCATGGAGTCAGGGTGCCGCAGATCCCGTCCCTCGCCTACGCAACAGACCCGTGGGTAATGGTCTGACCGCAACCGACGCTGGCCGGGATAGCCCCGGCTGGCGCCGCCATGCCCGTGACCAGCGCAACCAGGGACAGGGCGGAACCGAGACCGACGACCTGCACGATGCCGCGATGTCGAATACGTCGAACTGACATGTCCATCTTCTTCCCCCACACCCCCCGGCGTAGGGTCACGATCAATGGCACTCGTCGGGTCGGTTCAGAGTGTTCCGAGCGCGGGAACCATATCACCTCGTTGTTGGAAATGATGAGCCAGCGACCGTGGTCGTCGGACAACTGCTGGCCGATGAGGCGCCGATCAAGTTGGACCAAGATGGGCCATGACCGAGGCCATCGTCTCGCCCGGCCGTTGATCCAGGCGGGGCGCATACTGCTGCGATGGGGGCGCCCTGGGTGGCGTGGTGAACCGGCGGTATGCTGCGGATAACCCGCGCTGGAGCCTGCGCTAGGCTGCGATCGGTGCTGCGGATAACAGGGAGCGGCCGTGCCGAACGCCCGGGATCGTCAAACCGAAGGGACCGTTGAGCAGCCAGACCACGACGCCATTTTGGCGTCTTACACGTCTTGGCTGGCCCGGCAGCCCCTGGCCCGGCGCACCCGGACGACCTACCAACGCCGCGTCTCGCAGTTCTTGGCCTGGCTGGCGACCAGCGAAGCGCTGGGCGACGCGTTCGGAGACTGCAACGCCCGGGACTACGCGGCGCGAGATTTCAAGGCTCACCTCAAGTCCGACCGCAAGGCGGCGCCGGCGTCGGTCAACCTGTCGCTGGCCGCCATCGACCATTTTTACCGCTTCGTGGGGCTCGGGCCGGCGCTGGTTCGTAGGGAAGACCTGCCCGGTGTCGCCCCCCGGGCTTTGTCGGTCGACGAGCAGCGCAGGCTTCTCCGGGCGGCGGAACGCGGCGGATCGGTCCGCAACGCCGCGGTCGTTCACCTGTTCCTCTTCGGCGGGCTGCGTATCGGTGAGCTCTCGGCGTTGGAGCTCGACGACGTCTTGGTGTCGGCCCGGAAGGGCAAGGTGATCGTCCGTTCCGGCAAGGGCGACGCCTACCGGGAAGTGCCCCTCAATGCTGTGACCCGCACGGCCGTGTCGGCCTGGTTGGACCAGCGGCGCAACGTCGTCGGATCGACGTCGGCACTGTTCGTAACCAGGCAGGGCAAGGCGTTGTCGGAGCGCGCCGTCGATTTGGTGGTCCGCAACCTGGGGGCCGACGCCGGCTTGGACCTGTCGGCTCACGTGCTGCGCCACAGCTTTTGCACCAACCTGGTCCGCGATGGAGCGGATCTGGTGCTGGTGGCCGAGTTGGCCGGCCACCGCCGCCTGGAGACGACCCGCCGTTACAGCCTGCCTTCTGCCGCCGACCGTCAAGCGGCGGTGGAGGCGTTGACCATCGAGTACTGACAACAGCGAGAGGGGGAGGCGGTGCGCCGGGAGTGGGAACCGGAGGATGTGGTGGCCTGTTGGACGCTGATCGAGGCCGACTGGGCCCTGGTGGCCAACAAGTCCGGGGCCACCAGGCTGGGCTTCGCGCTGCTGTTGAAGTTCTTCGAGCTGGAGGCGCGCTTTCCCCGCCATCTCGGCGAGCTGCCACCCGCCGCGGTTGCGTATGTCGGCGCTCAGACCAAGGTCGACCCCGGTGTGTTGGCGGATTACGACTGGTCGGGGCGGACGATCAAGTACCACCGGAGCCAGATCCGTGACGCTCTGGGTTTCCGGGAGGCGACCCGAGCCGACGAGGAAGCGCTGACCGTCTGGCTGGCGGCCGAGGTCGCCCCGACCGAGCTGTCCGACGACCGGTTGCGCGAGTCGCTGGCGGCCCGGTGCCGGGCGCAGCGCCTCGAGCCGCCGGGGCGCATGGAACGGATCGTGGGTGCCGCCCGGGCTTCGGCCAGCGAACAATTCTGCGCCACCACAGTGTCACGGCTCGGCGCCGACGCGGCCGCCCGACTCGAAGAACTTGTCGTCGAACCCGACGCTGAGGAGGAGACGAACGGTGGGCGCGGTGTGCTCGCAGAGCTGAAGGCTGACCCCGGCCAGGTCAGCCTGGAGAGCCTGCTGAACGAGCTCGACAAGCTGGAACGGATCCGCCGCCTCGGTCTCCCGGTCTCTTTGTTCGGGGATGCCACCGAGCCGGTGATCGGGGCTTGGCGGGCTCGCGCCGCCCAGGAGTACCCGTCGGACCTGCGCGAACATCCCCGCCCGGTGCGCTTGACGCTGCTGGCTGCCTTGTGTTGGGCGCGCACCGGGGAGATCACCGACGGCCTGGTCGAGTTACTCATCGGCGTGGTTCACAAGATCGGCACCCGGGCCGAGAACCGAGTCGAGGGCGAGATGCTCGCCGATCTGCGGCGGGTCCGAGGCAAGCAGGCGATCTTATTCCGCATGGCCGAAGCGGCTTTGGAACACCCCGACGAGACGGTCCGCCACGCCCTCTACCCGGTCGTCGGCGAGGCCACCCTGCGAGACCTTGTCGCCGAGGCCAAGGCCAACGAGGCCGCCTTCAAGACCCGGGTCCGCAAGGTGCTGCGCTCCTCCTACTCCGGCCACTACCGCCGCATGCTGCCCCGGCTGCTGGGCGCGTTGGAGTTCCGGTCGAACAACACCGCCCACCAGCCGATTATCGAGGCGTTGGACCTCCTGCGACGATACGCGGAGCGTTCGGGGGCGGTCCGCTACTACACGACCGGCGAGACTGTCCCTCTGGTGGGTGTCGTACAGTCGGACTGGCACGATGCCGTGGTCGACGACCGGGGCCGCGTCGAGCGCATCGCCTATGAGCTGTGCGTGCTGCGGGCGTTGCGGGACGGGCTGCGCCGACGGGAGATCTGGGTGGTGGGCGCCAACCGTTGGCGCGACCCTGAAGCCGACCTTCCCGCCGACTTCGAGGCCAACCGCGCTGTCCATTACAGCGCCCTGCGCCAACCTGTCGACCCCACCACGTTCATCGACGCGCTTCGTCAGCGCATGCGCAGCGCCCTGGCCGCATGCGACGCCGCCGTCCAAGCCGACACCACCGGCGGGGTGCGGTTCCTGACCCGAAACGGCGAGCCGTGGATCAGCGTCCCCAAACCCGAGAAGCTCGTCGAGCCCACCAACCTGGAACGGCTCAAGAAAGAGGTCGAACAACAATTCGGCACCATCGACCTGCTCGACTTCCTGAAAGAGGCCGACTACCTCACCGACCTCACCGGACCGTTCACCTCCGTCGCCTCCCGCGAGGTCACACCGCGCGACGTCATCCGGCGCCGGCTCCTGCTGGTCCTGTTCGGTCTCGGCACCAACATCGGCATCAAGCAGATCGCGGCCGGCGAACACGGCGAGACCGAAGCCGCCCTGCGCCGGGTCCGCTGGCTGTACGTCAACCGCGACAACCTCCGGCGCGCCATCATTCGAGTCGTCAACGCCACCTTCGCCATCCGCGACACCGCCCTGTGGGGGACCGGCACCGCGTGCGCCTCGGACTCCAAGAAGTTCGGGGCCTGGGAGTCGAACCTGATGACCGAATGGCACGCCCGCTACCGCGGCCCCGGGGTGATGATCTACTGGCATGTCGAGAAGAACTCGGTGTGCATCTACTCCCAACTGAAAAGCTGCTCCTCGTCTGAGGTGGCTGCCATGATCGAAGGCCTCCTGCGGCACTGCACAGACGCCGACATCGACCGCAACTACGTCGACACCCACGGCCAGTCCGCCGTCGGCTTCGCCTTCACCTACCTGCTCGGCTTCACCCTCCTGCCCCGGTTGAAGAACATCGGCACGGCCCGCCTCAACCTCCCCGGCGCCAACAACGACACCTACCCCAACCTGGCCCCAGTCCTGACCCGGCCCATCCGTTGGGACCTCATCGCCCAGCAATACGACCAGATGGTCAAATACGCCACCGCCCTGCGCCTCGGCACCGCCGAAGCCGAAGCCATCCGCGCCGCTTCACCCGCCCCGGCCCGCAGCACCCCACCTACCAGGCCCTCGTCGAACTGGGCCGGGCCGTCAAGACGATCTTCCTGGCCGACTACCTGTCCCTTGTTCCCCTGCGCCGCGAGATCCACGAGGGCCTCCAAGTGGTCGAGAACTGGAACAGCGCCAATGGAGTCCTGTGCTACGGGAAGGCTGGCGACCTCACCGGCGCCGATCGTGAGGACCAAGAGATCACCATGCTGGCCCTCCACCTCCTCCAATCGGCGCTGGTGTACATCAACACCATCTTCCTGCAGCGGGTCCTCGCCCAGCCCCAGTGGGCCGACCGGCTCACAGAGGAAGACCGCCGGGCCCTGACGCCCCTGTTCTGGACCCACGTCAACCCCTACGGCACTTTCAGCCTCCAAATGGACCGCCACCTCGACCTCTGCCTCCCCGAAGCCAACCGATAACCGACACTGTTCTCCCCTGGAGCCCATTCGGGACCAATGAGGGCCTAAACCCATCAAATCGTTGCGAAGAGGCGCTCGCACTCACGCACCTAGCCAAGGAGGCGATCAATACGCAGATCTACCCAGGGGTCACCATGGACCCCGCCGTCCGTTTCGGGAAGCCGTGCATCGCCGGGACCCGTGTCGACATCGCCACCGTGGTGGGGGCCATCGGCGCCGGCGACAGCGTCGAGACAGTCCAGGAGGCCTACCAGCTGAGCCGTGACCAGGTTCTCTCTGCTGTGAGCTACGCGGCCCATGTCGCCGCCCACCTGCCGCCAGCCGTGCAAGAGGTCTCCTGATCCTTCGATGAAGATTCTCCTCGACGAGAACTTCCCAATCCAGCTCTATCGGCGACTCCAACAGGAGGGATACGACGCCGAGCACATCATCGCCCTGGGTCTCCGGGGCCTGCCCGACGCCGATATCCGCCTCCGCCTGGCCGTCGAGGCGGACCTGCTGTTCCTCACCCAGGACACCGAGTTCGCAGACCTGCCATCGGCAAACCCGGCCACCGTCATGATCTCCCGAGTCCCCCAAGCCATCCCAATCGCCCAGCGCGTCGACCTGTGGCTTCACGCCATCAGCGACTACACCCGCCATTCCACCCCAGGACGACTCTTCGAGATCCTCCCGGACGGGAAAGTCGTCGCCTGGAGAAGCCAGGACCGCGAGTAGTTCATGGGCATGTACACCACGCCCCTACGACCCGCGGCCGGGGTGAGGTTCGATGGGCCAGACGCTACTTTGCCCCTGGGGACACCTTCGGGAGTACTGGGCCTAAAGAGCCGTGGGTTCAGCCGATCTGAAGGTGTGGTGGTCCGAACCCAAAGGTTGGATCGTTCCAATTGGCTGTTCATTCCCTGGGTTCAGGGCAACCGCGGCGGGGAACGTCTTAACGACTTACGAC
>JALYXV010000071.1 GCA_030947025.1 Actinomycetota bacterium
GGGGTGGGCGGGCTGGCCGGGGCCGCGCCGCGCGGCAGGGCGTGGGGCCCTGGCCCCCGCCCGCGGATGAGCAGCAATAGGATTGTTCCCATGGGCAAGAGGGTCGTCGAGGAGATGGTCCGGATCAATCGCTTGGGCCCGAAGCGCAGGATGCGGATCGACCTTCACGGGGTTTCGACTTTCGGCCCGGGGAGGCACCACACCTTGATTCGATGGGAATGGATCAGCGAGATTGCACCCTCCCACCACGGGGTCGTCATCGATTCGGGAAAGGTCCAGATCATCTTCCCGTCCGGCGTGTTTGGGCTGGACCCGCACGACCTGGCCGATCGGCTCGAGGAAGCACGCTCGATCTTCAAGCGAGGCGAGATCATCGAGCAGCTGAGCCGGACCCCGAACTGAATCGGCAGGGGATCGCCCGGCCTACGGGACGGGACGAAGGCGGGCGAGGAACGTCCCAATGACCTGGGTGGCATCGAGCGAGCCATCCGCCGATCCAAGTCCGGGAGCAAACCAGACGTGACCACCGCCGGTGACGCTGACCAGGCTGACAGCCGAACCGTTGTGGCACCCGACCCAGCTCATGGTCACGACGGGACCGCTCGTCGTGACCGCGGACGAAGGGGGACACCCGTCCAAGTCGGCCCAGCGCTGGCTCAAGGCCATGATCGGCGAGTAGGAAAACGACGAGTCGGCCACCCCAAACTCCGTGTGACCACCTTGGAAGGGAACGAGAGGGTCGGCCGTGCCATGGACTTCGATCACCGAGACGGGCCGCGACGGGTGGCAGCTGTCCAGCACCATTGAACCGGCCACCGAGCCGACCGCCGTCACCCGCTCGGCGTGCTCGCAGGCGAAGCGGTAGGCGAGCATCGCCCCGTTTGACACACCGGCCAGAAATATCCGGGCCCGGTCGATGGGATAGTCGGCTTCGAGCCGATCGAGAACCTGATTCAAGAAGCCAACGTCGTCGACATTGCGGGACGGCGCCGTTCCGCAGCAGAAGCCCGCGTTCCACTCCAGGCGCGTCCCCTCGGGATAGGCGACGATGTAGTTGCTCGCCTGAGCCTGCCGGTCGAACATCGTCGTGTCTACTGTGCTGGTGACACTGTCGCCGCCGCCGTGGAGGACAACCAACAACGGCGACAGCCGACGGGCCCCGACGGTCGGCGGGGCGTAGACGCGGTACGAACGGACGACGCCGTCGATGCTGAACTGGCGGTTCTGCACCGCCGGTCCCGGTCCTGGGGGCGGGGAAGATCCCGAGCTACCGGCGCATCCGGCCACGGCCCACGACACCCAGGCGGCCAGGGCCAGGGAGGCCCAGGCCGGTGACGCGACGCGCGACGGGCCGCTTCGCCCGCCCGGGCGACGGGTCCGCGGTCGCACGGCGCCTGCTTCGACCATGGTTGAACCTGACCTTCCGTGGGCACGGGGCACCAGCAACGACGTGACAGAACCTACCGGAGGGATACTGTCGCCACCCCGGGATCGGGCAGCCATCGTTCGGACCCGTATCCGATCGACGGAAGCGACCGGGGCGCTTGGCCGCGCCTGACAGAGTTTTCGATACCGGCCACCACGTGATCCCTCTGCCGGACCCCTCACCGGCGGCCTGGGACGGCGCTTGACTATGGTCAGACCAGTCGGACAGAGGAACTGGGCCATGGCTGACATTTCGAGTTTCCTTCCAAGTATCAATGGGTTGCGCTTCACCAACTCGTGGCCCAGCGAACCCGACATTGTCGTCAACGTCCCGGCGATAGGTGACGTGGCGATCGGCAACGCCAGCAACGGGTTGTGCGGCGGCATGGTGTTTACCGTGTTGGACGTCTTCATCGCCGGCCTCCCGCCGCTGCCCGACCCGCAGCCGGCGCAGGGGAGCCCACTGTTCCGATACATCGTGAAGCGGCTCTTCGACAGCTGGAATCTTCCGACCGGCGTCCTTACCTACTACCAGTGGATGACGCTTCCCGACGCGGACACAGGGGTCTGGCTGGCCACCCTCAGGGGCGTCGGCTCGCGCACCATCGAGGACGAATGGCCCACGATTCGATCTGACCTTGACGCCGGGCGCCCCGCGCCCCTCGGGCTGGTCACCGTAGCGTCACCCAACCCAGCCCAGCTGGGCGAGAACCACCAGGTTCTGGCGTACGGCTACGACCTCAACGGCGACCAGCTGACCATAAAGGTCTACGACCCCAACACCGACCTCGGAAGTGCCGACGACGTGCACATCTCGCTCAGCCTGGCCAACCCTGGCGGTAAAGCGGCCATTGCCCACAACGTCGGGATCGCGGGCCAGATCCGGGGATTCTTCCGGGTTCCCTACACCCGGGCCGACCCCTCCGCGCTCGAGCCTCCGGCCGGCGCTGCTTCGGTGTGACGGCCGCCTGGGACCGGGTGTCGGCGGCGGGTCAGCGGCGGGTTCAGGAGCGCGGGGGCGGCGGATGACCGTGCTGGCGTTGCCGACGGGTGCAGTGGGTCTGCTAAGACGGCGCCATGAGCGCCGGCCACATCATCCCGGGTTGGGAACCTGACGATCGTTCACCCGACGGGCCTGAGAGCAGTCCGTCCCCGGCACCACCCGAGCCCAACCATGCCGAGCGGGCCCGGACGCTCGTCGCCGGACAGTCACGCGGGGCACTGTCGACCCTGGCCGTGGCGCCGGCCGGCACGCCCTTCGGCTCGGTCGTCACCTATGGCCTTGATGCCGCCGGGCGTCCCTGTTTCTTCGTCAGCACCCTGGCGGAGCACACCCGCAACCTGGACGCCGACCCCCGAGCCAGCCTGCTGGTGGTCGAAGACACCCCCACCGGCGCCGACCCGCTCGCCTCGGGTCGAGTCACCCTGCTTGGAACTGTGGCCGAGGTCACAGACCCGGACGAGCGGGCAGCCGCCCGGCTCGGCTACCTCGACGCCAACCCAGCCGCGTTCTATGTTGACTACGGCGACTTCAAATGCCTGCGGCTCGAGATCAGCGATGTCCGCTACGTCGGCGGGTTCGGCCGTATGAGCTGGGTCGATCCCGAGAGGTACGCGGCCGCACAGCCCGACCCCCTCATGGCTTCGGCGGCGGGCATCATCAGCCATATGAACGCCGACCACGCCGACTCGCTGGTGCTGCTCTGCCACCACTACGCCAGCCGGACAGATGTGGCCTCGGCATCCATGACGGCTGTCGACCGGTACGGCTTCGAAGTGATCGCTGATTTGGGGGCAGACCGCCGCCAAGCCCTGCGGATCGGTTTCCGGAGCGAACAGGTGAGCCCGGACGGGGTGCGCCGCGAGTTCGTCGGTATGTTGCGCCAGGCACGGGCCTGACGGGCCATACCCGACTACATCTGAATTATCTGTTTGTACTTGACCGCTGGACCTGGCGCCCATCAGGCGCCACCCTCAAAGGGTATGCAAATCCGCGCCAATACGAGCGCCCCCCCACGGAGGTACAACTTGTCGACCACCGCAACATCCCCGAACACCGGCACCGCCGACGCCGGTCAGCCCCAGGCCAGCCGGCCCTGGCAAGGAACCGTCCACGCCACCCTCACGAGAGTCAATGTCGACGTTGTCGAAACAATCCAGTACAGCGATGGCTTGTTCACTCATCGCAGTCAGGTCGTCGGTGGCCCCAGCTCGCAGGCGATCATCGACCTCAACGAGCAGGCCCGGCGCGACCTGCTGTCGCAATTGCAAGCGGAGGTGACCTCCCCGCCCGCGGGGACGGACCTCGAGGCCCTCAACGTGTTCGTCGATCTGCTGGACGCGTCACTACTCCCCCCGCCGTCGCATCGATTCGATACCGCCCGCTTCGGGGCCATCACCCACGACGAGTCGACTGGGACGCTGTTCGGCCACCTCGTCCTCGGTGTCGACATGGCCGGGACCGTGCACGATTACGCCCACAAACTCAGCTTCGAGCAGCATCTGGTGGTACTTCCTCCGGGACCCTTCCGCCGACTGTCGCCTGCCGACCGGGCCTCGCTGGCCCGGGCTCTGCGCGCCAATCCGCCCCCCGACCCCACGTGGCAACAGATCGTTGCGGACGCAAGCGCCTGAATCTTTGGTCGCTTCGGGGGCCTCAATGTCGCCCCCCGGCTCGCCTTCTCGCCGGCCGCCTGCCCGCCGACCGCATACGCTGACTGGCATAACGGCCCAGCCAGTGGCAGGTTCATCGCGGAACAATTAGTCGCCAGAGAATGGAGTGGGCGGTCGAACCGTGGATTTATGGGAAAGGGCGAACGTCGTCGGGGACGTCGAGAAAGGTGTAGTCGCGGGAATCGAGCTGGCGGGTGCGCTCTATATAGTCGCTCATGTAGCCCGGCCAATTGGCGACGTTTCGACCGTCCCTGTTGCGGTACCACGAATCGCACTGGGTCCACGCCGTCCCGGCGAAGCGGGCCTGAACCTCCCGGTCGCTGGCAGCCTCGACCTCGGGGCGCACGTCGATCGCGGCCACCCCTAAGTCGCGGACGCGCTCGAGCGCTTGGCGCACGTACGCGGCCTGGGCTTCGTGGTAGACGATGATCGATCCTCCCGACGTGTTGGTGTTGGGCCCGTACATCAGAAACAGCGACGGAAATCCGGGAACGGTGATGCCGAGGTGGGCGTGCGGTCCCGCCGCCCAAGCCTCGCCGAGCCTGCGTCCGTGGGCGCCGACGATCTCCATCGGGAACATGAACTCCGTGGTCCGGAACCCGGTGCCGTAGATGATGCAGTCGAACTCGTACTCGTGGCCGTCGGCGGTCACAATTCCAGTGGGCGTGATCGCCGTGATGGGCTCGGTCACGAGCTCGGCATTGGGTCGCTGCAGCGCCCGGAGGAAGAACGAACTGAAGAGAACGCGCTTGCAACCGAATGTGTAGTCCGGCCAGACCTTGCGGCGCAGCTCAGGATCCTTCAGCTGCCAGCGCATGAAGGCGGCCGAGAACACATGGCCGGCCCGGCCCCACGTGCGGGGATGGCGTATCATGCCCGTAAGGCTCTCAGCGCGGTAAAAGCTGACCCGCCGCCGCAGCGCCTGGACAACGGGTAGGCCCGTGATCTTCGTCACCGGCCGCGGGTAGGGACGGTTCTTGCGCGGGAGGAACCAGTTGCCTGTTCGCTGGAACGCCACCAACCGCTCGACCCGGTCGATGATCGCGGGCACGAATTGAACCGCGCTCGCCCCCGTCCCGACGACGGCGACCCGCTTGCCACCCAGGTCGTAGTCATGGTCCCAATGGGCGGAGTGGAAGCTGTGCCCGGCATAGGTCTCCCGGCCTGGGATACGAGGATAGGCGGCGCGGTGCAGCTGACCGGTGGCCACGACCACCGCATCGGCCACCCAAGACCGGCCATCCGCGCTCTCTACCTTCCACTGGCAGACCGTCTCGTCCCAAGTGCAGGAGACGACCTCGGTATTCGCCACGACCAATCGTTCCACGCCGTATTGGCGGGCGACGCCGCGCAGGTATTCGAGGATCTCCGCCTGCGGGGAACAGATTCGAGACCACCGGTGCTGCTGGGCAAAGGAGAAGGAATAGAGGGGGCTGGGTACGTCGCAGGCCGAGCCCGGGTAGGTGTTGTAGTACCAGGTGCCGCCTGAACCGGAGGCACGGTCCAGGATCGTGACGTCGTGGAAGTCGTGCCGGGACAGCTCGATTGCCGCGCCGATTCCTCCGAAGCCAGCCCCAACGATTACCACCTTCAAGTCCCGCATGCCTGGCACCACATCAGAACCTAACCGGATCCGGCGCGACTGCCTCGGTCGAGCTGTCGCTTAGGGGATGAGCACGATCTTGCCGTGGGTGTGCCCCAGCACCAGTTCCCGGTGGGCGGCGGAAGCCTCTACGAGCGGGTACGTCCTGGCGACCCGGACTTGGAGCTTGCCCGCCTCGGCCAACTGCGCCAGAGTCAGCCGGGCCGCGTCGCGGATCTGGGTGCCGGGGTCCGCCCCCGGTCCGCCGCCGAGCACTTTCAGGCCAAGCTGCGATCCTCGCTGGAAGGCGGCGATGGTGGCGATGCGGCTGCGGTCGGCGACCAAGGCGACCGAGGTATCGACCGCCTCGTCGGTGCCGACCGTATCGATCGCCGCGTCGACGCCCCCATCTGCCAGGGCCCGGATCCGCTCGACCAGCCCGTCGCCGTAGGTGACCGGCTCGGCACCGAGCTGGCGCAAATAGGCGTGCCTGGTCTCGCCCGCGGTCGCAATGACTCGCGCACCAGCCGCGACCGCGAGCTGGACCGCCATCAGCCCAACCCCGCCGGACGCGCCATGGACAACGACCGTTTCTCCCGCACAAACGCCGGTTGCAGTAAGCGCATGCACTGCGGTGGCCCCGGTGAGCATCAATCCACTGGCCTCCTCGAACGAAAGGTTCGACGGCTTGGGCACCAGGGCCGAAGCAGGTACCAGGACGTGGGAGGCGTACGCCCCGGCGATCCGAAACGCGATGACCTCGTCGCCCGGGTGGATACGTCCCGCCGGTCCTTCAGCGTCGTCGCCCACAGCCAGAACGACACCCGCCGCCTCGAAACCAAGTCGGATCGGCAGCTTGGACGAATCCCGGCCGAACGCGCCGCTGTACATCTTGCAGTCCGCCGGGTTCGTGCCGGCCGCCCGAACTTCGAGTAGTACCTGGGATGGGCCTGGTTCGCCGATCTGTTCGTCGATGACCATGAGAACATCCGGCTCGCCAAATGCCGACGCCACCACCGCAGTAGTCATGCCGCCGTCAACCCGCCTCATTCGCCAACTATTCCGTCCGTTCCTCGAGACGGTCGATGAGCGCGGTTATGTGCGAGGCGTCGAATCCCATCCGCCTGGCGATGGCGCTCATCGGCACGGGTTCATCGAGGCACATCAACACGTGGCCTTGTGACATCGACAGGTCCAGCTTCTCCAGGGCCACCACGAAGTGTCCCTTGAACGACTCCATACGTGAGCGGCTTCGCAGCCGAAGTCCTGGCCGATCTGCAAAAACTTCCGGCAGGGTTGAGATTTTGCCGGCTGGTGCGGTCGAACGACCGCGATTCTTCCGTCGAATTCGTCCTTCAAGCAGCTCAACAGTTTGCCGAGCCCCGGCGTGCGGGCTCGACGGCAGGCGGTCGAAGATGATCGTCATGTGCTCGCGATCAGGGCGCCCCGCGGGGTGCGCCAGCCCGGCGAAAACGGTCGGCCCAGCCGTGGAGGTAGTCGATTAGCTCGGGCGGGGAGATTACCTCGAAGTCCGCTTCCAGGACGCCCAGCGCCAATGCCGGCCACTCCAACGAGTCAGCTCGCATCCGCAGCCGGCATCGGTTGTCGTCGATGACCTCGACGGTGCCCCACCGGCCGATGCGGGAACGGACCATGGCCGCCGGGGCGTGGATCAACGCCTCGACCGAGTGCGCTTTGGGAGGGTTGTCTATTCCGGCCCGCACGAACTCGGCGGCATTGCCCGCCGGCAATGGGCGGGGATTGAAATGGGCTCCGGTGCTGCGGGGCTGGGCCAGTCGATCGACCCGGAAGCTGCGCCAGTCATGGCGGATGAGGTCCCAGGCAACGAGGTACCAGTGGCGCCCCAACAGGACCAGCCGATGGGGGTCGACGTGACGGTCGGTGCACCCTCCGTCTCGGGCCGTGTAGGTGAAGTCCAAGCGTTCGTGGTCGCGGCAGGCCTGGGCAATCGACGTGAGGACGTTCGAATCGACGCTAGGTCCGTGGCTGGCCCAGACTGCCGGCACCGTCATGGCCGCCAGCGCGTCGACCCTACGACGGAGTCGCGGCGGCATGACCTGCACGACCTTGGCGAGAGCCCGGACCGAGGACTCGGCAATCCCCACGACGGTGGCGCCCTGGACCGCGGCGTTGAGGCCCACGCACAGGGCCACCGCTTCCTCGTCGTCCAGGATCAGCGGCGGTAATGCCGCACCCGCGGACAGCTGATATCCGCCGTCCACCCCACGGTGGGCATCGACCGGGTAGCCCAGGTCGCGCAGCCGGTCGATGTCGCGCCGCAGGGTCCGGGCCGAGACCTCCAGTCGCTCGGCTAGTTCCGGGCCGGGCCAGTAGCGGTGGGTCTGCAGCAACGACAGCAGTCGCAGGGTCCGTGAGCTGGTATTGGCCACATCGGCAAGTTTTCCACTATTGAGGTCAGAAAGTGGCCGCTATGGCGGTTAGCGTGTGGATCACCGACCAAGAAGGAGTGACATGCCCACCACGCCGACCACAGACACGATCGCGACCGATGCGATCACGACCGATGCGATCACGACCGACGAGCGGGCCGACCTCTTGGAGGCTCTGGGTCAGCACCGGTTCTTCCTGCGGTTCACGGTGCGGGATCTGACCGACGGACAGGCCGCCTTGTCGCCCTCAGCCAGCCAACTCTGCCTGGGTGGCCTGATCAAGCATGTCGCCGAGGTCGAGTCGAGTTGGGTCGACTTCATCGTCGGCGGTCCTGAGGCCATGGCGCACGCCAGTGACAAGTGGAGCGAGTCCGACGCGGAAAGTTGGCAGGCGAAGTTCGGGATGCAACCCGGCGAAACCCTGGCGGGCGTGCTCGAGCATTACGAGAAGGTGGCACGTCGCACCGACGAGGTGGTCGCCACCGTCGCCAACCTCGGCGACTCTCACCCGTTGCCGGAAGCGCCCTGGTTCCAGAAAGGGGCCCGCTGGTCAGCCCGTCGCGTGGTATTGCACATCATCGCCGAGACCGCCCAGCACGCCGGACACGCGGACATCATCCGGGAGACGCTGGACGGCTCCAAGACCATGGGATAGATCGGTTCCCGGAGTGACCGGGGCCCGAGGCGCCGGACCCGGCTTCCCGTCTCAGAGGATCGGGGAGTTCGGTATCGGGCATGGGGAGCAAAAAATTGGCCGAGAGGCGTGCCCGTAACATGGCTACCCTCCTTTGCACAGCGACGACCTGTCGCTATTGGAATGAGTCCCTATTCAGGTCGAATACCACGGTGTGGCTACCTTGGTAGCCGAGGACTACGCGACTACCCTCCACAGCGAGAATTGTCAGGAAGTCCGGCCCCATAGGCGCCAAGAACTCCCCGACGTATGTGTCGCCGCTCCGGTACGTGGAATCAGCTGGCCTCGTAAAAACACGAACGCCGCCCGCTTGGGCGGATCCATCCGGCCCAAGTTTCACCCCTGCGTAGACCGTCACCAAGCCGCTTCCCAGCGGCCCCACATAGCCGTTCGACACGAGGAACTCTCGCGACGAGAACGGTCCTTGCTTGGTCGGGATGATGCCCCGTGAGGTCGGTGACAGTGGGACCACCTGGCTACGGTGATGCCTGCGAAAGTACGCATCGGTGGGACCCCAGCTGATGGCCACCACGGCCAGGGATGCCACGACGGTTTGCGCCCGACCTGATGATCCACGGTCGCATCGGACGCCTGCGGTGGGCAGCAAACGCGGCTGCCGCCGCGAACCCCCAGAGGGTGAACGCCCCTGCCGCGAGGGCGTAGGCACCGATCCACTGTATGGAAAATGAGCCGAGGGCCGAGGGCCAACCCCTCCACGAACATGAAGGCGCCGAACAGGAATAACGCCACCAGTGTGACGCGACCCGAGGCCTTCAACCCGTTCTCGCCTCCGATATCCAGCTCCTTCGCGATCCCACATTCGGTCTGTGTCCCAATTCTGCTTCCGGCCTACAGTTATACAGGAGGAGCCGTTGGCGCCGGGCGCCGCCACGCGCCCTTTGACAGGTATATCCTCTTGTCGTTGCTCCTATCCGGGAAGATCTGACCTCGCGCAAGGGGGAGCGCTTCGAGCGATCTAAGCGTCCGGCCGGACCAAACCGCACTCCTAGGCCACAACCACCGCTGGGCTCGGTCCCGCGCATTCAGTTTGATCATGGTGCGGCTGACGTGGGTCTTGGCCGTGGACCCGCTGATGAAGGGTGGCCCGGCGATCTCCACGTTGCTCAGCCCAGGGCCGACGAGAGCCATGACCTCGCGTTCCCGGTCGATTAGCAGCGACAGCGACGGCGGGGTGGGACGCCTCGTCCGGACCACAAACTCGGCGATCAGCCGTCCCGTCACCTTGGGTGACAGGAGGGACTCGCCCGAGGCCACGACCGCAACCGCCCGGCGCAGGTCGTCGGGTTCGACGCCCTTCGGCAGGAACCCGCGGGCGCCTCCCGCAGCGCCTCGAAGACATTCTCGTCGAGCTCGAACGTGGTGAGGACCAGGACCCTGGTGGCCGCGAGGGTCCGGTCGGCGGTGATCCGCCGGGTGGCCCCGATCCCGTCGAGGTGCGGCATGCGGACATCCATGAGGACCACCTCGGACCGGGTGCGGTGGCTCTCTGCGATCGCCTCGAGGCCGTCAGACGCCTCACCGACCACCTCGACTCCGGCGCGACAAAGCTGACCACAGTGGTACCGAGCGACGATTTCACAACGGCCGGAGCACCGACGGCCACGATTTTCCCCCGTCCCATTACGACGACGCGGTCGGCGTATTCGCCCGCTTCCCCGAGATGATGGGTGGAGAAAAGGATGGCCCGGCCCTGCTGGGCCTGGTCGCGCATGGTCCGCCAGAGGCGGCGCCAGGCCTCCAGGTCCATGGCCGCGGTCGGCTCGTCAATGACCAGCAGATCGGGGTTGCCGACCAGGGCTATCGCGAAGCGCAGTCTGTTGGGCTTGGCCGCCCGAGAGGCGTCGGTGCGCCGGCTCTCGAAGCCGTCCAGTTGGGCCACGGTCACTACCTGTGGCGACGGGGAGTGGATGGGGATAGAGGCGGGCCAGCATGTCGAGCAGTTCCGCCACCGTCACACCGGCCATCAGCCCTCCGTCATGAAGCATGGCGCCCACCAGGCCCGCGGCCACCGCGCCGTGGGGTGGCCCTCCGAACAGTTCGACGGTGCCGTGGTCGGGTATGAGCATGCCGAGCAGGAGCGAGATGGCAGTCGTCTTGGCGGCCCCATTGGGTCCAAGGAGAGCCACCGTTTCGCCTTCGGCGATCATGAGGCCGAGGTCCTCGACGGCGCGAACGGGACCGAACGACCTGGTGACGCCGGCCCGGGCCACCGCGGGGGTACCGGGAACAGGCGACAGGTTCATAGGTCGACGTCGACAAACGGCGCGGTCACGTCGTGGCCTTCGGCACAGTGATGTGCTGTTTGACGAAGTCCTTGTAGATGGGACCGTCGACATGCTCGAGAAAGGCACGTTTGTTCTCGTACACCTCGAAGAATACAACCTCGGTCGGCGACGGCGTCCTGTCATATCGGGAACATGGACGAGATCGATGAATTTGGCGGCCGCCATGCACCGGTGCGAGCGAACGGTGACTTCCCTCCCCAATTGTCCCGTGTCCTTCCCGGAACGGAACACCGGTGTGATCGCCTATCGCAACACTGCAGCGTTCCACACGTTAATGTACATCTGGCTGGCTTACCCAACGCAAACCGGCGACGGGCCGGGGGTTCTGACTCCCGAGTACAAACCTGGGACCAGTGCGGATGCCGGCGGCTGCTCGAAGACCCTGCTGAAGCCCCTAAGAGCCCGATCAAGTCGAGGCGGAGCGGCTGCCGGTCTGCGAAGGAGATTTTCGGACCTATTTTTATCCTTTTGGACCACGACACTGGACCGGGCCAATTACCTCTGACAGAGTGCCGGCAAAGGGGGTTCGGCTGCATGTCCTCAAGGAAGGCGCCCATGGTGATGACGACGGCTCGGCAGCCGCACGTCCCAACAGTCCTGGCGCCGACGGAAGCGTCGGGCGCGGCCTTGGTCCTGGCTCCCCGGTCGCCGGTCGCCCCGAAATTGTCCGCCGCCCCGCTGCTGCTCCTGGCCGCGCTGGCGGCGTCCATCGCGGGCCAGGGTGCCTATTACCGCCGTGGGGCGACGGTGGTCGCCATCCTCTTGGTCGCAGCCTTGGTGACTGCCACGGCCGGCGTCGGCAGGCCGGCCGCCTGGCGCCGCCCGACTGCCATTACCGCCGCATTGACGGCCATCGGGTTATGGGCCGCGGTGTCAGGGATCCTGGGGGGGCGCCTCAGAAGCGCCCTCCCGACAATTGCCCTGGTGGGGGCGGTCGCGGCCGCGGCGACGGTCGCACGGAGGGCAACGACACTTGAGCGGGACCAGGTGGCGACGGGTCTGATTGTCCTCGGCGGAGCGGCGGCCGGCTCGGGCTGGCTCGGCGTCGTCCTTCGGGCGTCGCCTTGGGCCCATCCTGACGCCGGGTTGTGGCGGGCTGCAACCTCGGTCACCTATGCCAACGCTGCGGCTGCGCTGCTGGCCGCCATTGCATTGCTGGCCTTGGCGCGAGTGGTGATCCGCCCTTCGGCCGCGTCTCGGCTGGCGGCGTTCGTGCTGATTGTCGGTTTGGGGGCCACGCTGAGCCGGGCTGGGATCGCCGGATTCCTGCTCGGGGCCACCGTCCTGGCACTACTTCTCGGTCGTCGCACCGCCACCTGGCGCGCCCTTCGCCCGGCGGTCGGCGCGGCGGTGGCGGTCGCGGGACTGCTTCCGACGATGCCCGTGGCGTCGCCCAACCGGCCCGTGTATGCCGTGGTGGGCCTCGTGCTGGGGCTTATCCTAGCCGTCGCCCCCATCGCGGAGCGGCGGGTGCTCGGCGCGCTGGCAGCGGCGCTGCCGGTGGCCATCGTGGTCCTTGCCGCCGCCCAACCCCATCTGGGGTCGTCTGTCTCCGGCCGGACCAGCCTGGCATCGCCCGATCGGGCGGGCGAAACCCACGCGGCCCTGGCCCTCGTCCGCAGCCACCCGATCGCCGGGGTCGGTGCGGGAGCGGCGGTGTTCATCTGGTCGACACCAGACCACCGGCTGGTCTTTGATCATTACGCCCACGACGAGTACCTGCAGGTGGCAGCTGAACAAGGGGTCATCGGACTCGGCCTACTTGCCGTTCTTGGCCTCGTCGTCGTGCGAAGCGCTCGACGGGGACGTCCCGAGCTGGGCGGCGATGCGGTCGTCTCAGGTCATCCTCTCGACCGCGGTGATCCGGCCGCCGCGCTCTGGGCTGGAGCGGTCGCGGCCCTTGTCGCCGTCGCGGTCCACAGTGGATTCGACTTCTTGTGGCACGTCCCCGCTGTCGCTGTGGTGGCAGCGGTTCTGATCGGCCTCGCCAGTGCCACGCCGGCCGCATCCGCGGGTTCACCAGTTCCTACCAACCACAAGGAGGCTTCATGATGTTCAGTCGAGGTGCCAAGGTTGTCGCCGCCCTCTTGGGTGGCGCCGCCCTCAGTTTGGCCGTACCGATGCTGCCTGCTGTGGGTCAGGGATCGCCGCCCGTGGCCGGGGTGCGGCTGTCGTCACCAGCCAAGGTTGCCGACGGTGGCGCGGTAGCGTTCGTCCCCGTGCTGATCGCCTGCCCCGCAGGTGCCCAACCGTTCGTCCAGGTCCAGCTCACGGAGCGGTCGGGCCATCTGATCGCCCAGGGCTTCGGGAACACCTTCAACGTGGTGTGCACGGGAGGCATCCAACAAGTGGTCGTCGCCGTCACCCCATCGAACGCGCCCTTCGTCGCCGGCGTGGCGTTCGGCCGGGCGAACATCAGCGTCTGCAGCCCGTTCGACGGCTGCTCCAGCGGCTTCGACCAGCGCAACGTCAAGCTGGTCGTCAAACATAAGCCGGTGTGACAGCAGCTCCGTGGTGACGTCCGGCCGTCCGGCCCGGCCACTCGCCCGGGCTGGGGCCTCCCCAACCGGCTTGCAATCTGGCGCCGCACGCGACGTGGCGGCCCCGGCTCGGATTCGTTGCCTGCCTGGCTGCGGCATGCAACGCCTCGGCCCTTCCGGTGTGGACCGGGTGCTCATGGCGGGACCGCTGCTTCGCCGGCCGTGCCGTCGTGAATGGGCGTCGCAGTTCCTGGACCGAGATCGGCGTGGGGGAAAAACCTCGATTTCGACGTCTGCAACAAACTCAACGACTGCTCCGGTCAGGTGACGGGCGGTGGGACTCCCTCGGCACTCGCAGCGAGGTCAGGGTCCCAACCGCCCACCGTGCATGCCTGGCGCACCGCCGAGCGACCAAAATCGAGCGCGGCGCGATGTGGATCCGGGGCCACGCGGACGTCGTCCCAGTCGAGGATGTACTCGCCCAGTGCCGCGTCCCAACGGGCAGCCGGCGGTGACAACGTCGCAGTCTCGAACCCCTCCGGGGCGGGAAACGCGAAGGCGAAGAATGCCGGGCGCGGGTAGCGCTTGTCTCCCGGCCACCAGCCGACCTCGATCTGCTGAGCGTTCGCCGAGTTGCGGGTGATGAAGTCGCCCGACGGCGGATCGGCCGGTCGGCCCGAGAACAGGCTTACGGCTAGGTCGAACGAGCCCCACCACGCGTTGACCGGAGTGGAGCGTCCCCGGTACGGGGCGCGCAGCGCCGCCAGGACCAGGGCTGCCCGGGTCGCCGCCGCGAAGTACACGCCAACCTGGGCGGGATCGTAGGTGGCGTGCTCGTCGTCTTCGTCGAGGGGCGTGGTCCACGGCGTCTCCTGCGGTCGCGGATCGATCCGAACCGGTCCCGCCAGGTCCCCGACCGCAGCCAGTACCTCCCTGGTTACCTGGCCGACGGTCCGGTCAGGGGCGAGCGGAACCCGGCGTCCCCGGCCGTCGCTGTGCTCGACCACCGTGTGGTGGCTGTGCAGGTCCAACGCAACAATGAGGGCCCCGGAGCCATCGGGTGCTGGCAGCGGCAGCGTATCCCACCCGCGTGCGGAGAGGCGCAGCGCGGCATGCTGCAGCTGGGGCTCCGGTGGGGCCAACGCCACCGCCAGCTTGCCGAGCACTTGGGTGTGGGCGTGCAGCGTGTCGCACGTGGCGCTCCACATCTCGTACGGGAGCGCCGGCCAGTCCGAGGTCACGCCGCCACGCTACCGACGAACTCGCACATCCGTCGACAGGAGCGTTGTGATCAGAACCGAGGGACGGACCAATGCCGCCGCCACCAGCCAATGATCGTCACTGCTTCTCCAAGAGGGCGTCCTCTGGAGGAGGGTGGTGGGCGGGGGTTCCGCTCCGCTCTAACTAATGGCCGCCGAATGCTATCGAGGCCACGATGTCCATGCGGGTTACCTCGGCGAGAGGGCGCTCGACGTGGAACACGAACGCCGACTCGCCCGGGCTCTCGATGGTCAGCTCGGTGACCACCGGAGAGCACCGCGGGTCGTTGCCCGGCTTCTCACGCACGGCCACGGTGGCATCATCGCCGAGGCCCATCTCCTCACGGGTCCACTCGGCAATCTCCTCGTCCACGGTGCTAAGGCTACCGGCCAGGCTGCCCATGTCGGACGTCTGTGAGATCGACCGAGCATCCGCCGGGCCGGAACTTCCTTATCTCCAGTCCGCGCACTGCACTCCAGAACCGGCAACACCTCGCCGTTGTGCGCTGATCTTGTGCGGCATGTGCGTGGTCGCCGTGCTGGTCCTTTCCGTGATAGGGCACGGGAATGGAGCTCCGGTGGCCATCGATCGGTACTTCGACGCCCGGCTCGGGGTGCTGTCCGCCCCATCGGCGTGGTGGCTGGTTCAGGCCAGGAAGACAGCGCAATTTGCGGTCGCCGTGTGGTCCTGGCCGGGGCTGCGCTCAGCTTGGGGGACCGTTTCTCGGCAATCACGACGGCGATCGGATGCGCGTTCGCGGCGATCCTGACCGAGTGGATCGGCAAACCTCTGGTGGGGCGCGACGAGCCGCCCGGTCTGGGGTTTCCCATGGCCATGTCACCAGCGCGGCTGCGCTGGCCGCGGTCGCAGCCTTGATCATGTATCGCCGTTGGGGTGCGCGGGCGTTGGTCGCGACCACTCCCCTAGCGCTCCTTTTGCCTGCGGTCATGGCATTGGCGGTGATCCGCCTTCAATTCCATTTCTTCACCGACACGGTGATGGGACGGGTCGACGCCGCTTGGCGCAGGTCCCGACGGGAAGACCTCCTGCACTCCGAGGCTGGCGCTCACCCCCGGCGTCATGTCAGACGAGACCGGCGATACCATAACAGTGACAGGCACGCCTTCCTGTCAGGCTACGCGGCAACAAGAGCCACCCAGTACTCCGACGTGCGACACCTTGGTGATCCGGTCGCCAGGGCAAACCTCACCTCGCCATGACACCTGACCTTGCACCGCAGCTACCCGCAACCTTCGCGGCGACGCGCGAGTCGCTGCGAATGCTGGCCTGCTACGTCATCTCGCCGGCCCGCAAGGCTCGAACCGGTCGCATCGGGCTACGACCCACCGGCGACGGATTCGGCACACCACCGTTCGACGACGGCAGCCGCGTCAGGGTCAGCGGAAACCGACTCGTGCTCGACCCCGGCGCCAGCATTCCAGTTACCACCCTGAGCGCCGCGGCCGACTTCGTCGGGATCTCGCTGTCGCCCAATCCCGGCCTCGGCACCGACCTTCCTGCATTTGCCCCGGGCATCGAACTGATGGTCGATGCGGACGCGTCCTGGGCGCTTGGGGCCTGTTACGCATTCGCCGACCACGTCCTCGGTCTGTTGGCCGCCGACGAAAAGGCAGTGACCGACCCCCAGCTGTGGCCCGAGCATTTCGACCTGGCCGTTCAGGTCGACCTCGGCGAAACGATCACCGTCAACGTCGGGTTGTCCCCCGGGGATCAGGCCTTTCCCGATCCCTACTTCTACGTCGGGCCTCACGACACAAACCATCTGACCGGGACTTACTGGAACGCGCCGTTCGGCGCGATTCTTCCTTACGATGCGCTGATCTCAGCGACGTCGCCGCAGCAGCGGGCGCGCAGATTCATCACCGAGGGACTCGACCTGCTGCGAGCTTCTACGGGAAGGTGACCGGGCGTGCGGCCGGCGACGAGTCGTCCCGATGTCGTCCCGGTGTCGTCCGTCGGCGCGATTTTGCGGCCGGCGAGGGGGCGGATGACCCGGACAGCCCACGCAGTGCGCACTCAGCGGTCGGTCGTCAACGACACGCCGCCTGGGTACGGGCAGTCGGCGGGGACTCGCTGACCGCTCAGCGACGTTCACCCTCGGCGGTGCCCGGCCGATGTGACCTCGGCCCTTGGCTCACGGTTTGCGGGCGCGGATGATGGCGGCGACGGCGTGGCTGTGGACACGATGGGTTTCGATGATTTCGACATCGAGGAGGCCCGCGTCTCTGAGCGCCGAGCGGTACTCGGTCTCGATGAGCGCGCCGGCCACACAGCCCGTCCACTGCGCCATGTCGGCCCGAGTGGCCTCGTCCATGTCGGCGTCGGCGACAACGTCGGAGACGGCGAAGCGTCCGCCGGGGCGAAGCACGCGGGCCGCTTCGCCCAGCACGGCGCGCTTGTCCGCTGCCAGGTTGATCACGCAGTTGGAGATCACGACATCGACGCTGGCATCGGGCAGCGGGATGTCCTCGAGGTAACCCTGGATGAACTCGACGTTGGTGACACCGGCGTCGGTGGCGTTCCGGCGGGCCAGCTCCAGCATCTCGGTAGTCATGTCGAGCCCGATGGCCCGGCCGCCGGGCATAACCCGGCGGGCTGAGATCAACACATCGGCGCCAGCCCCGGACCCGAGGTCCAAGACGGTTTCGCCCGGGCGGAGGTCGGCCACCGCGGTGGGCACACCGCAGCCGAGCGAGGCGGCCACCGCGATGTCGGGAGCTCCCTCGGCGGTGTCGGCGGTGTAGAGCTCGGCTCCGAATACGACCCGACCCGAGGCGTCGGTGGTCGAAACTGGTGCCTCGCCGCAATACGAGACTTCAGCCGCCCGGGCCTGGTCGTAGTGAAGCGCTGAAGAGTTGGTTGCCGCGGCGGCGTAGCGGCGCCGGACGGTCTCTCTTATGTCGGTGGACTCAGTCACAGCTGGGCTCCTTTTTGGACTGGCTGCCCCGTCGGGCGTTCGTGAGGTGGTGGCGGGGACAAGTTGGCCGAGCAAGGCGCGGACGCGCCGGTCGATGTCGTCGACGAGCGGTCGGACCTGCTCGACGGGGAGGCCGGCGGGGTCGATGAGCTCCCAGTCGAGGTAGCGCTTGCCGGGGTACACTGGGCAGGCGTCGCCGCATCCCATGGTCACGATCACATCAGCTGCTCGGGCGAACTCGTCGGTGAGTGGCTTGGGGAACTCCTTGGACGGATCCAGGCCCCGTTCGGTGAGGATCTGAGCGACGGCCGGGTTGATCTGGTCACCTGGCTCAGAGCCGGCCGAAAGAACCTCGACGCGTCCTTCGGCGTAATGGGCGAGCAGCACCCGGGCGGCGGCGCTGCGCCCCGAGTTGTGGATGCACAAGAACAACACGACCGGGCGGTCTTTCACTATGACTCCTTGGTCTTGACCTAGGGCCCGCAGTTGGGCCCGGACGAATCGGTTGACGATGATCGGCAAACAGGTGCCGAATGGACCTCGTCCGCTGAGTCGAGTTCCGTGGCTCGCAGGGCGGCGCTGATCCCCATGTCGCTGCCGCCGATGGTGACGAGACGCACGTTCGTCGCCTCTATTTGCGCGGTTTGGCGCCGCGGTGGCGGCCGTCGGCGGTGTCGGGGTCGTGTGATCCGCTGAGACGGGGCACGATGACATCGGCCGCTTCGGCCTGGCTGACGCCGGCGTAGAGCGCCTTGATGACCGCGTACGCGCCCAGCCCACCGAGGATCTGGGCGGCGACGAACGCCGTCGCCGACGACGGGGCGATCCCGGCGAAGGTGTCGGAGAACATCCGGCCGACTGTGATGGCCGGGTTGGCGAAACTGGTCGAGCTGGTGAAGAAATAGGCGGCGCCGATGTAGGCGCCGACCGCGGCAGGGGCGCTCGCCGCCCGGCCGGTGCGGGCCAACGCGAAGATGACCAGCACCAGCCCGGCGGTGGCGACCACCTCGGACACGAAGTGGGCGCCGGTGGCCCGGTGGTGGGTGGAGGTGGCCACTGCCGACTGGGAGAACATCACGTTTGCCACTACCGCACCGCCGACGCATCCGGCCACCTGGGCTGGCAGGTAGGCGGCCGCGGTCTTCCAGGACAACCCGCCAAAAGCGGCGTCGACGAACGACACGACCGGGTTGAAATGCGCCCCTGACACCGGGCCGAACATCAAGATGATGGCGTACAACCCGGCTGCGGTCGCGGCCGCGTTCTCCAACAACTCCAATCCGACGTCGCCCGGTGAGAGTTGCTGGGCGGCAATCCCCGAGCCGACGACGACTGCGGCCAGGAAGGCGCTGCCCACGAACTCGGCGACCAGACGCCGCCACAACACCACTTCGTTCACCGTCGCACCCTGCTCTGAGCGGCGGGGTCAGCAGCAGGCGGTCGTAGCGCCGCTGGTGGCGCCGACCGTGACCGGCTCCAGGGCGCAGCTTTCGGTGCTGCAACCGAGCCCGGTCTCGGCGGGGGCGTCGGCCAGAACGGTGTAGACCTCCCATGGCGCCCCGTCGGGGTCGTTGACCCATGCCTTGTCCTGCACGGCGTAGCAGCAGGTCGTCGATTCCTGCACCTGGGGCTCGAGGCCGTGCCCGGCCAGGCGGCGGGTGGCCGCCTGGACCTCCTCGGTGGAGTCGACCTCGACGCCGAGATGGTTCAACGCCCCGGTCACACCCTCGCCTCGAGCCGATGGGTTCTCGATCAGGACCAGCTTGAGGGGCGGCTCGATGATCGCGAAGTTGGCGTAGCCGGGACGGCGCTTGGCCGGCTCGGCGCTGAACAGCTTGGAGTAGAAATCCACGGCGGCGTCGATGTCCGCCACGTTGAGAGCCAGTTGGACACGAGACACGATCAACCTCCAGTAAGATCAACAACCGTCGATGCGTTGATCATGGTCGATACATTCACGATTGTCAATAGGAGACGGGTGCGCATGGCCACGAAGAGCCCGGTGCCAATCGTTGAGGACATCGGTTCGTGCTGCTCGTCGGTGCTCGCGGCCCCCCTCGACGCGGCCGAGGCGGCCCAGCTGGCCGCCGGTTTCACGGCCCTCGCCGACCCGGTCCGCCTGAGGGTGCTTAGCATCCTGGCCGCCGCCCCTATGGGCGAGGTGTGCGTGTGCGACTTCGTCGTTCCGCTGGGCAAAAGCCAACCCACCGTCTCGCACCACCTCAAAATCCTCAGCGAGGCGGGCCTGGTGCACGGCGACCGGCGAGGCAAATGGGTGTGGTACTCGATTGACCGCCAACGCCTCGCCGCCCTGCGTGCCGCCATCGACGCCTGAACGATGGCTGCGGCCGAGTGCCTTCCGACGGGATAGTCGCGTTGGCCGAACAAACACCGAGGGATCGCCCGCTGTCACGGACTCTCGTCCTGTGAAGAGAATGAACCTGAAGTGTCAGGGAGGGTCCTCAGGCAGCCTTGCGCAGGGTTACTGCATAGCCGAGGTCCTGGAGTTGTCGGACCAGACGGTCTTGGTGGCGGGCGGTGTCGCCTCGACGGGCGAAGTAGTCGCCGCCCAGGTCGTCGTAGTCGCTGTCGTTGGTGAGCAGGTGCCAGCAGATGACCAGGATGGAGTGGCCGACCGCAACTGTTGCCTTCTTCTTGCCGAGGCGTTTCGCCAGCCGCCAGAACTGCGCCGACAGATACGTGTCGCGGGTACGCGCCGCCGACCAGGCGCACTGGGTCAACATGTCCTTGAGCCAGACGTCGCCTTTGGTGGTCTTGCCGGAGTGGCGTTTGCCGCCCGTGATGTTGTTCCCCGGCGCCATGCCCGCCCACGACGCCAGATGGCCGGCGGTGGGGAAGCGGGACATGTCGACACCGATCTCGGCGATGATGCACTCGGCGGCCCGTTTCCCGACCCCGGTGATGGTGTCGAGGTGGTCACGGGCGGTCACGAAAGGGACGCCGGCCTCGCTCTCGTTGACCGCGAAGAGGGCCTCGACACGGCCGTCGAGCGTGGCGATCGCCCCTTCGAGGTAGGCCAAGTGTTCCAGGCACAACCCGATCAACAGGCCGTGGTGCTCCTTGAACCGGCCGTGCAGCGCCTGGCGCAACAGCGGGATCTTCTTGCGCAACACGCCCTTGGACAGCTCCGCCAACACCTCGGGGTCGCGTTCGCCCGCCACCAGGGCGGCGAGCATGGCCCGGCCCGACACGCCCAGCACGTCGGATGCAACGGAGTCCAACTTGATCCCCGCGTCCTCCAAGGTCTTCTGGATCCGCTGGCACTCGGCAGTGTGCTCCTGGATCAAACGCTTGCGATAGCGCGTCAAATCTCTCAGCTCCCGGATGGCCAGGGGCGGCACGAAACTGCTGCGCAGCAAGCCGTGTTCGAGCAGCTCGGCCAGCCACTCGGCGTCGAGCACGTCGCTCTTGCGGCCCGGAACGATCTTCACGTGCCGGGCATTGACCAACTTCAACTCGAAACCCCGGTCCTCCAGGACATACCAGACGGGCTTCCAAAACGAGCCTGTCGCCTCCATCACCACCTCGGTCACTCCCTGCCCCGCGAACCACTCCGCCATGGCCTCCAGGTCGGCGGTGAAACTCAAAAACGTCCGGGTCTCCTTGTGTCGACCCCGGCCGCCAACGCCGGGCGTGCGCACACAGGCCACTACCTCATCCTTGGCCACGTCGATTCCGGCGCAGCGCTCCAGTACCACGTCCATCGAACAACCCTCCTCTCCATCAGTAGCTCATCTCACGTGTGGGGCTGGCGGGGTCAACCGATCAACGATGCTGTGAAACGTGCACGAGGAAACAATTCGAGGTGCCGGGAAGACCCCTGGCGTCAGTCTGTAAAACGGGTTCGAACGCACCAAGGACGAACGAGCTCAGCCAGACCCCGCCACCATTCTCATCATTCGAGGCGGCCTACCGGGCGTGGAAGTCTGTCATGCATGTCGGTCATTTGGGGCGTGGTGTCCGGTGCGAGGTGGGCAGCACCGATCGGGGCGCACCAGCGAGTCGTCGAGTCGTCAACGAGCAGGTCTACTCCCGCGCGGCTCTCCGTCACCCCGCCAACACATCCGCCGTCACCCCCCCCTCACCCCGCCACGCTTCGACTCTCCCCGACAGCCGATTCGTCCGCCCGGGATCCGACCGGGCTGCCCCAATGAGACCGACCCAGCCGGCCCCACGCAGTCGGCCCGACCGCCGCTGTCCATCCTGCGCCGTGGCCGCGGTCACAACCGCCCGGCTTCGCCCCAGGTGCGGGCATCGCTTGTCCAGTCGAGGTCCATCTCGTCCTCAAAGACGCCGATCGGAAACCCGGCGGAGGTGAAATCGACGACGAACATACGCCGGCCGCCCCAGTCGACCCAGCCAGGAAACGTCTCGTCATCAAGAACGTCCCGGACGCAGCAGCTCGCCGCCCGTCGCGGGTTAGGAACGCGGCGGCGACGACTCACCGGCGCCCACCGCCCGCCAACTGGGTACGGGTGCGAGACGGCCCGACAGCCAACCGGAACGGTCATCAACCACTCTCATCGAGGGTAGCCGATGTCCAACTGGGGACACGGACCACGGCCGCCACGCCACCCCGCCGGAGCGCCACAGCCGACCCGTTCGCCCTGCCCGTCGTCCGTTCGCACTATGGAACAAACAACAGCCACTCTGCCGGAAGCCTCAGACGACCTTGCTGTTCAGCGGACCCGGCATGCGATGGCGACATCACCGCCATCACCGGACGGGTTGGTCGACCGGCAACCAAGTTGGCCATTGAATCCAACTGCTGGCCGCCAAGTTGGGGGCGTACCCCAATGTCTGTCACCGAACCCTCCTGGTCGCCGCGGCCCCAGTCGGCCAGGGGTGTGCGACAGCAAGGTAGGTGGTGTTTGAAAGTGGGCGTCGTTGTTGGGTAGTCTGGGAGTAGTAATACTCTCAGAGGAGGCCACTTCCCATGGCGCCACCCCAGGACGTATCCGACCTCGAACAGCAGCGAAGCGCGTTGCACGCCGAGCTCGCCCACGTCGGCGACTTCCGTCCCGGAAGCCTGTCGGCGGTCATGCGCCGCTGCGGAAAAC
>JALYXV010000073.1 GCA_030947025.1 Actinomycetota bacterium
GATCACTGCAGGCCGACTTCCATCACCGACAGGCCGGACGGCTCGCGGCGGAATCCCGCGTCGCAGTAGAGGGCGAGGGCCACGTCGTTTCCGACCTGGGTGTTGACCACCGCCCGGCGCACGCCCCGCCGGCGCATCCAGTGCAGCCCGTCGAGCAGGAGGCCTCGCCCGATCCCCCGCCGGCGGGCCTCGGGCACGACGGCGAGGCGCTGCACGAACCCCCGGGTTCCCGACCGGCCGTGGATGGCGTAGCCGATCAGGTCGCCCTCGCCGCCCACCGCCCGGAAGCGGGTGCGGGGGGTGGCCGCCAGTGCCTCGTTCAGCCCGTGGTCATCGAGTTGCCAGAAGGGGGAAAAGGCCAGCCGGTCGACGGCCAGCACCTGTTGACGCCCCGAGGCCGGTACCCGGATCACGGCGACGGCCGGTCGCGGCGGCAAGCCGTCAAGGTCGAGAGAGAGGAGGTGGAGTTCCTCGGCCACTTCGAATCCCGCGGCCAGGAAGCTGGTCTGCTCGAGGGGGGAAAGGGCCGAGGTGACCACCCGGGCAAAGCCCCGTTCGCCCAGGATGGTCAGGCAGCGGCGCAGGAAGGCGGCGGACAGGACGGGGGCTTCGGGCACCGGTGCGAGGAAGGCGACGTTGCGGTCGCCCCGCCAGGGCCAGATGCGAGCCCGCTCCCTCCCCCAACGGATGATGTCGACCGACGGAGAACTCATAATCGCGGCGCAGCCAGCTTGGAGGGGGCCGAGGAGCGGCGCCCGGTGCGTGCTTCGGCGCTCAGCTGCTCCCTCACGGCGGACCATCAGCGTAGCGGAGCACCCTCTCGGGCAGGGGCTCAAGGCACCGCGCCGGGCGGTGGCCTGCCCGTAGCCGGGCCGGGCGACCTAGCATTCGTGATGTGACCGCGGGCGCAGTGCTGCTCGAGACACACGAGGCCTTCCTGGACCACCTCCCTGGCGGCGGCCATCCGGAGCGACCGGCCCGGCTGGAGGCCGTCCTCGCCGGTATTCGGGCCGCGGGCGTGAGCGAGGCCCTCATCCCGGTCGCCCCCCGGCCCGCCACCCGCCTCGAGCTGGAACGGGTTCACAACGCCTCCTACCTCGATGCGGTCGAGCGGTTCTGTGCCCGGGGCGGCGGGTGGTTGGATCAGGACACGGCCGCGTCCTCGGGGACCTGGCAGGCCGCGGTGCTGGCCGCCGGGGCGGGGCCCGACGCGGTCGAGCGGTTGGATCGGGGCGAGGCGGACGCCGCCTTCGTCGCCGTGCGGCCCCCCGGCCATCACGCCCTCGGGGGCCGGGCCATGGGCTTCTGCCTGATCAACAACGTGGCCGTCACCGCCGCCCTGCTGACGGCACGGGACGAACGGGTCCTCATCATCGACTGGGACGCCCACCACGGCAACGGGACCCAGGCCATCTTCTATCAGGACCCCCGCGTCCTGTACGTCTCGATGCACCAGTACCCCTTCTATCCCGGTAGCGGTGACCTCGAAGAGACGGGCGCGGGCGAGGGGACGGGCTACACCATCAACTTTCCCTTCCCGCCCGGCGCCACCGGGGACGTCTATCGCGCCGCGCTCGACCAAGTGGTGATACCGGCGGCCGAGTCGTTCGCGCCCACGTGGGTCATCGCCTCGGCTGGGTTCGACGCCCACCGGGACGATCCTCTCACCGACCTCGGCCTGGCATCGGGCGACTACTCCGACCTCACCGAACAGCTGATGGGCCTGGTTGCGCCCGGCCACCGGCTGGCGGTCCTGGAGGGCGGCTACGACCTGCACGCCCTGGCCAACTCGGCGGGCGCGTGCGTGGCCAGCCTGGCCGGGGTGGCGTACCGGCCCGAACCGGCCACATCAGGCGGCCCGGGCGCCGACGTGGTGGCCCAGGTGGTCGAACGCCGCCACGCCGCACGGGGCTGACCCGCGGGCCAGAACTGCTCAGGTCGGCCTCTCGCGAGGCCGATACAGCATCGATGCTCGACCTCATCAGGCTCCTTCATTACGTGATCGACGAGGATGCGTCGGATCTCCACTTGAAGGCCGGCTGCCGGCCTCGCGTGCGGATCGACGGCCAGCTCGTCGAAGCCCCCTTCGACCCGGTGACCACCGAGGAACTGGAGACCGTCGTCGTCCAGCTCCTTCCAGCGGACCGGGCCAAGGAGTTCGCCACCACCAAGGACGCCGATTTCGCCACCTCGGCGGGCGGCCTTGGGCGTTTCCGCGGGAACGCGTTCCGGCAACGGGGCGAAGTCGGCATCGTGTTGCGGCGGGTGCTGCCCAACGTCGGCTCCATCGAGGACCTGGGCCTGCCCCACGTGGTCCGGACGCTGGCCAGCGAGCAGCGCGGCATGGTGCTGGTCACTGGGCCGACCGGGTCGGGCAAGACCACGACCCTGGCGTCGATGATCGAACACATCAACGAGAGTCGGGCCTGCAACGTCGTCACCATCGAGGACCCGATCGAATTCGTCCACACCGACAAGCAGGCCATTATCAACCAGCGGGAGATCGGCACCGACACCAGCGACTACCTCCAGGCCATGCGCCGGGTGCTGCGCCAGGACCCCGATGTCATCCTGATCGGTGAGATGCGTGACCCAGAAACCGTGTGGGCTGCCCTTTCCGCCGCTGAAACCGGGCACCTCGTGCTCTCGACGCTGCACACGACCAACGCGACCGAGACGGTCAACCGCATCGTCGACTTTTTCCCCCCCTTCCAGCAACACCAGATCCGGCTGACGTTGGCGTCGTGCCTGAAGGGCGTCATCTGCCAGCGCCTGCTGGAGCGGGCCGACGAGATCGGGCGGGTCCCGGCCGTCGAGGTCATGGTGATGACGGGCCGGATCGCCGACCGGATCATCGAGCCGACCACCGGCAAGGGCGAAACGATCGAAGAAATGATCGCCGGCGGGGAGTGGTACGGCATGCAGACGTTCGACCAGAGCCTGCTGCATCTGTACCAGGACGGCCAGGTCAGCCTCCGCCAGGCCATGGCCACGGCGTCGAGGCCCCACGATTTCCGGCTGGCCCTGGAGCGCGCCGGCCTGGTGGCCGTCTCCAGCTAGTCCCCTGGTTTACGCCGTCGGATAACCCCGCCGGCCCGGGGAGGACCACCGCTACCCTCATGGTGTGATCCCCGACCGGCTCCAGCCGCTTCTGGCCGAGACCAGTGAGCTGGCCGCCCGTTTCCAGCAGGCGGGCTTCCGGCTGTACCTGGTCGGGGGCGTGGTGCGTGACGCCCTGCTCGGGCGCCTGGAGCCGGGGCACTACGACCTCGACTTCACCACCGACGCCCGCCCCGACGACATCGAAACGGTGGTGGCCGGTTGGGCGGACGCGCTGTGGCTGCAGGGCAAGCGGTTCGGCACCATCGGGTTGGCCAAGAACGGCCAGCGGATCGAGATCACCACCCACCGGGCCGAGGCCTACCACCCGGACTCGCGTAAGCCCGATGTCGAGTTTGCCGACGCCATCGAGGCCGACCTGTCCCGGCGGGATTTCACCGTCAACGCCATGGCGCTGGCCCTGCCCGAGCCCCGGCTGATCGACCCCTACGACGGCCTGGCCGACTTGGCCGCCCACCGCCTCAGTACCCCGCTGTCCCCCGAGGTCTCCTTCACCGACGACCCGCTCCGGATGCTGCGGGCGGGACGGTTCATCGCGGGCTACCAGCTGGCGCCCGACCGGGACCTGGTGGCGGCCGTCACCCGGCTGCGCAGCCGGCTGGAGATCGTCTCCGACGAACGGATCCGGGACGAGCTGGACAAGCTGGTGGTGGCCGAGGATCCCACCGAGGGGTTGTGGTTCCTGGTCAGCACCGGGCTGGCCGAGGAGTTCCTCCCCGAGCTGCCCGCCCTGGCGGTCGAGCAGGATCCCATCCACCGGCACAAGGACGTGCTGGCCCACACCATCGCGGTCGTGGCCAAGTGCGGGCCCGACCGGATCCTGCGGCTGGCCGCCTTGTTCCACGACGTGGGCAAGCCCAAGACCCGATCGTTCGGACCGGGGGGCGTGGTGACGTTCCACCACCATGAGGTGGTGGGCGCCCGGATGACCCGCGACCGGATGCGGGCGCTGAAGTACCCGGCTCAGGACATCGAACAGGTGAGCCGGCTGGTCGAGCTGCACCTGCGCTTCCACACCTACAAGATGGGCTGGACCGACAGCGCCGTGCGTCGCTACGTGCGCGACGCCGGGCCGCTGCTCGAGCGGCTCAACGAGCTGACCCGCTGCGACTGCACCACCCGCAACGCCACCAAGGCCCGGGCCCTGTCCCGACGCATGGACGACCTCGAGGCGCGGATCGCCGACCTGCGCCAGCGGGAGGAACTGGCCGCCATTCGGCCCGACCTCGACGGCACCGAGGTGATGGCCCATCTCGGGCTCAAGCCCAGCCGGGCGGTCGGCGAGGCGCTCGATTTCCTGTTGGAGGTGCGGTTGGACGAGGGGCCTCTCTCCAAGGAGGACGCCTTGGGCCGGCTCGACCAGTGGTGGGCGGCCCGCTCGGCGTCTGGCAGCCCCGCGTCTGGCAGCCCGGCGTCTGGCAGCCCGGCGTCTGGCAGCTGACCGCTGACCGCTGCGTCAGTTGCCCTCTTTGCGGGCCCGGACGATGAGGGTGCGGGGCACATACAAGAAGGCGTCCCGCCCCTCCGAGCCCCCGGGGCCGCCCCCGCTACCGCTGCCGCTGCCGCTACCGCTACCGCTGCCGCTTCCGCTCCCGCTGCGGCGCCCGCTCGGGAGAGGCTCGGGCTCGAGCACCAGGTCGACCCGATAGCTCGACCGAGCCAAGCCCATGTAGATGTCGGCGAAGGTGTGGTGGTAGTCGACGAACGCCACGCCCCCCATCCCGTGCTCGATCGGTGACTTGTCGAAATAGGACCGCCGGACGGTCAGCGGGTCCTGGCCGTCGGCGTCGAACATCTCCGAGGCGGGATGCGGTAGCGAGAAGACGAGCGGTGCACCGATCTTGAGCACCCGGTGGACCTGGCGAAAGACACGGTTGAGGTCGTCGACGTACCCGAAGGCGTAGGAGGAGAACACCAGGTCGATCGAGTCGGCCCGGAGGAAGGCCAGATCGGCCATGTCACCCTGGCGCAGTTCGACCCGTACGTCCTCGCGCTCGCACAGCCGCCGGGCGAAGGCGAGCTGCTGGGCCGAGATGTCGACGCCGATGGTGGTTGCGCCCTGCTTGGCGAAGGAGATCGAGCATTGGGCGCCCCCGCAGCCCAGCTCCAGCACCCGCTTGCCCTTGAGATCGCCCAGCAACCGCAGGGCGGCCTCGTTCGGGAGTTCCGGTCCGTAGTGGGCGCTGCTGGTGGAGAGCTGTGCCCGGGCCTGATACGCGGCGGCGTAGCGATCCCATGCTGCCGCGTTGTCGGCCGCCCCTCGGTCGTTGGGCACCCGCCCATCCTGCCGCACCGCACCGCCCGCCGCCGCCTCCGGTGCCTTGCAGCATTCCGTGTCAACTAGTGGGGTCCCTGCACCCAAAAACTGCCACGGTTGCCCAAGACCGTCACCAGTTGCCCCGGCCGATCGCAGCTACGGCATAGAGAAGGTTGTGTCGACACTCCTAAGTCTCGAAGGGGAACTGCGGCAGTGGTTCAGCCAGCACCACGGGGTCATCGCTCGGTACGAGGCCCTCCGCATTGGCGCATCCCAAGATCTCATACGTTTCAAGCTGTCCAACGGAGAATGGGCCCGCATGCTCTGCGGCGTGTACCGCCACACCGCCGTGCCCCAAACGCCGTACCAGGACCTACGCTGCGCCTGGGTTGCCACGCGAGGCCTTGGGGTGGTCTCCCACCGGTCTGCTGGCTGGCTGTGGGGTCTGCTGCCTTCGCCCCCGGTACCGCCTGAACTGACCGTCCGCCCCGGGGCCGGCGGCGCCCGACGACCCCAAGGGCTGACGATTCACCGCTCGAGAGATCTCGACGTGGCGCGAACCGTCAACCGGCAAGGCGTCCTCGTCACCAACCCGCTACGCACCATCGTCGATCTGGCGGGCTCACTGCCCCCAACTCTCCTTACCGACGCCGTCGATGTTGCGCTGGCCACCCGGTTGGTGACCATTGCTGCCCTCACGGCGGAGCTCGGCCGGCTGGCGGGCAGGGGCCGTCCCGGCGTTGGGAAGCTCCGCGGGCATCTCCTCGACCGAGGCTTGATCGGGGCGCCTGAGCCGAGCGTGCTCGAAGCCAAGATGGGCCGCATCATCATCCTCACCCGGCTACCGCTCCCGACGGTGGAACTCCATGTGGGAAAGGACGGCGAGTACCGGCTGGACTTCGCATGGGCCGACATCCTCTTCAGCATCGAGGTCGACGGCTACGCCTGGCATTTCACGCCCGGCCAGCAGCAGCGGGACCACCGCCGGCGCAACCGCCTCCAAGAGGCGGGATGGACCATTCGTGTCTACACCTGGCGGGACGTGTGCCGAGAACCGGCTCGCGTGGGGCGCGAGGTCATCGCCACATACACCCGGCTGGCCCGGCTAGCCCAGGCGGCTCACGCCGCGCCCGCGGCGAAGTCCTCGACCATCTGATGGGCGATATCGTCGTGGTGCTGAACCGGTGGCGACTTCATGAAGTACGCCGACGGGCCCTCGAGGGGGCCACCGATGCCCCGGTCGCTGGCCAGCTTGGCGCACCGGATGGCGTCGATGATGACGCCGGCCGAGTTGGGGGAGTCCCACACTTCCAGCTTGAGCTCGATGTTGAGCGGCACGTCGCCGAAGTTGCGACCCTCGAGGCGGATGTAGGCCCACTTGCGGTCGTCCAGCCAGGCCACGTGGTCGGAGGGGCCGATGTGGACGTCGTCGGCCGCGATGCCGTTGTCCAACTGGCTGGTCACCGCCTGGGTCTTGGAGATCTTCTTGGACTCCAGCCGCTCCCGCTCGAGCATGTTCTTGAAGTCCATGTTGCCGCCCACGTTGAGCTGGTAGGTGCGGTCCAGCACCAGACCACGATCCTCGAACAGCCGGGCCAGCATGCGGTGCACGATCGTGGCGCCCACCTGGCTCTTGATGTCGTCGCCGATGATCGGGACGCCGGCGTCGGTGAACTTCTGGGCCCATTCCGGGTCGCTGGCGATGAACACCGGTATGGCGTTGACGAATGCCACGCCCGCATCCAAGGCGGCTTGGGCATAGTGCTTCTGGGCCTCCTCCGAGCCGACGGGGAGATAGCTGACCAGCACGTCCGCCCGCGACTCCCGCAGGACCGACACCACGTCGACCGGCTCGGCCGGCGATTCCTCGATCGTTTGCCGGTAGTACTTCCCGAGCCCGTCGAAGGTCGGGCCCCGCTGCACGGGCACGCCGATGTCGCCGACCGAAGCGAAGCGAATGGTGTTGTTCTGCCCGGCGAAGATGGCCTTGCCCAGGTCGAGGCCGACCTTGGCCGCGTCCACATCGAATGCGGCCACGAACTCGACATCGCCTACGTGGTAGCCGCCCAGGCTGACGTGCATCAGGCCGGGCACGGTCTCCGATGGGTCCGCTCGGCGGTAGTACTCGACGCCCTGTAGGAGAGAACTGGCGCAGTTGCCCACGCCGGCGATGGCGACCCGGATCTTGCTGTTCATCGAATGTTGCCTCCGCGTGGATGGGATGAAGAAGGGACAAACGGCCCGGCCGCGGGCCGGACGGGCATGGTGGGCGGCGCCGAGGCCGCCCAGGGTGCGGCAATGACCGCAGGAACCACCGGCACGGCCGGGCCGGCGTCGTTCGACTCGCTCACGCCCGACGACGCCTCCTCCCGCTCTCGGGCGATCAAGCGGTCGAGCCAGGAGATGTCGCGCTCGGTGGTTTCGTTGCCGTGCTCGATGAGGCTGCGGGTGTAGGCGTCCAAACGGCCCCAGCCGTGGCGGATGGCGCCCCGGGTCCGAGCCAGCCGTTCGAGGAGGTAGGCCCGCCGACGCTCCAGCAGGCCGATGCGGGCGTCACGGGACAGGTGGCGGGCAAAGGCCAAGCGCAGGTTGAACGAACGCTCGTCCTCGCTCGAGCCGGCGTCGGCGGCCAGGAGCTCCTCGAACAGGTGGTCGCCTCGGTCGGTGATGGCGTACACCTTCTTGCCTCGACCAGCACCGCCGTGCACCCGAACAACCCCGACCGCCCCGGCCCGCTCGAGCCGCCCCAGGGCGGGATAGATCGAACCGAAGGACGCGCCGTTGCCCGGGCCGACGGTGTCGGCCAGCCGCTTCTTCAGTTCGTAGCCATGGAGCTCCTGTTCCTTCAGGAGACCGAGGATGGCCAACTCCAGCAAAAGGTGTCCCTTCGATGTATCGGGGCGATATATCGAGACAAGTATATGTCACCCCTGAGCGAAATGTGCGATGACTCTCGGAGGACCTCGCCCCGTCACTCGACCTTGAGGCGTCTGCGGGCGGTAGCCTCAGCGCAATGAGCTTCCGGCCGGAAACCATGCGCGGCGCACCGAGTGTGCCTCAGGTGGCCGGACAGGTCGATTACCGCTTGGCGCGCAACGCAGTGGTGAGTGAGTTCCACAAGGGCCGGCTCTCCAAGCTTGACGTCTGCGACGCCCAGCCGGAGTTGCTGCGGGCGGCCACCAACTGCGGCCAGCTCACCCAGGAGGACTGCCCGATCTGCGGCGAGACCCAGGTCGTGCTGGTCTCCTACGTGTTCGGCAGCCGGCTGCCCCCGAGCGGCCGCATCGTCGCCACCCGGGGCGAACTGGACAAACTGTCCCGTCCCGGCCGCGAGCTGGCGTGCTACGTCGTCGAGGTCTGCCCGGCCTGCTCATGGAACCATCTGGCCCGCACCTTCGCGGTAGGTGGCCGGAGGGCTGAGAGGACGTAGGGTTTCGGGTCGGACGTCGTTTCACCGTCCACTTGCCTCGTCCACGTCCTCTGCCCATGGCCCGGCCCACACCAGCTGCCCTCCGACGATCCGCTCCACCCCCCACGGCCCGAGGGGCCCGAGAAGCCCGAGGGGCCCGAGAAGCAGCCGCCCGGTCCGGTGGCCGCTCCGGCGGCGGCCGGTCCGGCGCGCGACGGCAATCTGAGGCCGAGGGACACAACAGCCACGACCCCGCCACCAGGGACCGCAACCCCGCCACCAGGGACCGCAACCCCGCCACCCGCAACCGTGGCAGGGGCCCCCACCGCACGCCGCCCCGGCCCAGGACCAACCGCAAGGTCAACCGGGTCAACAAGGCCAAGGGCGAGCGCCGCAGTTGGCTGTGGCGGCACCGGCGCATGCTGTTCCTCGTCTGGCTGTTCGTCTTCTTCGGAATGGCCGGGGCGGCCTTCCTCCTCTCCCGCGTCCCCCTCCCCGCCGCCCAGGTCCAGACCCAGACAACCTTCATCTACGCGTCCGACGGAAAGACCCTGCTGAAGGCGGTCAACAGCGGCCAGAACCGCGTGGCCGTCCACCTCAGCCAGGTCCCCCCGGTTGCCATCGACGCCGTGCTGGCCAGCGAGGACCACAACTTCTACCAGCACGGCGGGGTCGACCCGTTCGGCGTGGCCCGGGCCTTCATGAGCGACTTCCGGGGCCACGGCTCCCTCCAAGGCGGCTCGACCATCACCCAGCAGTACGTCAAGCAGGCCTACCTCGGCTCCCAGCGGACCTTGATGCGCAAGATCAAGGAAGCGGCCCTCGCCATCCGCCTGCAGCAGCGCCTCACCAAGGACCAGATCCTCGAGCGCTACCTCAACACCATCTACTGGGGGCGCGGTGCCTATGGCATCCAGGCCGCGTCGCAGGCCTACTTCCAGGAGAATGTCGAACAGCTCACCCTTCCCCAGGCGGCCCTGCTGGCCGGACTGATCCGCGGGCCCGAGCTGGCCGATCCGGTCCGGGCACCGTCAGTGGCCGAGGGCCGGCGGGCCGAGGCGCTGCAGTCGATGTTCCGCTACCACAAGATCACCCAGGCCGACGCCGACGCAGCCAACGCCAGCCCGCTGCCGACCGCGGTCCCCAGCGCCAGCCAGCAGCAGGCCACCCTCCTCGACAAGCACCACGCCCAATACTTCCTGGACTACGTCGAACAGCAACTGCAGCAGCGCTACCAAGCCGGCGTCGGCCTCCGGGTCACCACCACCATCGACCTCGGAATGCAGGACCAGGCGTACAGCGCCATCTACGGCGGGGCGGGCCTGGCCTACAACGGCGACCCGTCCGGCGCCTTGGTGGCGGTCGACAACAACGGCAACGTGCGGGCCATGGTCGGCGGCAAGGACTACAGCAAGTCCCAGGTGAACCTGGCCGTGGGCCGGGCGGGGGGCGGGTCGGGGCGCCAGCCGGGCTCGACCTTCAAGCCGTTCCTCCTGGCCGAGACGATCAAGGACCAGTACTCCGTCAAGTCAACCTTCCCGGCGCCCCCGTCGGTGGTGTTGAAAGGCCAGGGGGATAAAGGCGCAGATTATCTGGTGAACAACTTTCAGGGCGAAGATGGCGGTCCGTCAGTGAGCCTTGTCGATGCGACTGCGTACTCCCTCAATACGGTGTACGCCCAGCTTGAAATGGCCATCGGGCCCGACAAGTTGCTGGCCATGGCCAGGAGCCTCGGGCTCGACCCGGGCGATGTCGGGCTGAGCAAGAACCCCTCGCTCGTCCTCGGTACCGCCCAGGTCTCGGTCCTCGAGATGGCGGCGGCCTATTCCACCTTTGCCCGGGGCGGCACATTCGTGCCCCCTCAGGTCATCTCCAAGGTCACGACCGCGGACGGAACGGTCCTGCCCTGGGGATCGCCCACCCCCAAAGTGATCCTGACCAAGGCGCAGAACGACATCCTCGACTATTGCCTCCAGCAGGTCGTGCAGAGAGGAACCGGGGTCGGGGCCAACTTCAGCACCGAGATCGCGGGTAAGACCGGGACGACCAACGATTCGACCGACGCGTGGTTCATCGGCTTCACCCCCAAGCTGACGGCCGCGGTATGGATGGGCTACCGCGACGGATCCAAACCGATGATCGGCCTCGGGGGCACCACCGGCGGCGCCCAGGGCGGCGGGATACCCGCCACGTTGTGGCGTCATTTCATGACCGCGGTGACGGGTAACGGCTCGGACAAGAACCCGTACACCGGATCGTTCACCCCGGTGACCAACTTCCCCGGCAACCTCATCGGATCGCCCAGCAACCTGGTGTCGTTCCCCAAGGGGATGGGCACTGCGACCACGACCATCCCGCCCACGCCCACTCCCACTTTCACACCTAAGGCGACCGGGCCGGCCACGGGGCCGTCGACGACCACGCCGGGCGGCAAGACGGCTCCCACCACCACCCTGCCCCTGACCGGCACCACGCTGCCCGTGACCAACACCACCAAGCCAGGGAGGACGACGACCACGATCAAGGTCCACTGAGCGCCTCGCCCTTCAGGGGACGGAGGGGCGCCCACGGCCCGGGACGGGTAGCATGGATGCACCGCCGGCAGCCGTGGGGCGCTGGACGGGACAAAGACACACGGAGGTGCCGAAATGACCCCTGGGGTCACCGCGCCCGCGGTCCGGGCTCGCAAGGGCACGACTGAGCCGCTCGTCATGGTCACGGCGTACGACGCCCCGGGGGCTCGCATCGCCGATGCCGCCGGCGTCGACATGATCCTGGTGGGCGACTCGCTGGCCATGGTCGTGCTGGGCTACGACGACACCTTGTCGGTCACGGTGGCCGACATGGAGCACCACACCGCCGCCGTGGCCCGGGCCAAGCCCCGGCCCATGGTCATCGCCGACCTCCCGTGGCTGAGCTATCACCTCGGGGCCGAAGATTCGGTCCGCAACGCCGCCCGGCTCATCCGGGCCGGCGCCCAGGCGGTCAAGCTGGAGGGCGGGCGCAAGCGCCTGCCCATGATCGAGGCCATCCTCGACGCCGAGATCCCCGTGATGGGCCACCTCGGGCTGACCCCCCAGTCGCTCCACATGATGGGGGGTTTCAGGGTGCAGGGCAAAGAGGTCGATGCAGTCGAGGCGCTGGTGGCCGACGGGCGGGCCCTGGCCGCGGCCGGGTGTTTCGCCATCGTCCTGGAAGGGGTGCCCGATACCGTGGCGGCCATGGTGACCGAGGCGGTTCCGGTGCCCACCATCGGGATCGGCGCCGGCCCGTCGTGCGACGGGCAGGTGTTGGTGTTCCATGACCTGCTGGGGCTGGAGGATCGCGTATTGCCCAAATTCGTCCGCCGCTACGCCTCTCTCAAAGCCGACGCGGTGGCCGCCATGGCAGCATTCGCCAGTGACGTACGCGCTCGCCGTTTTCCCACCATGGACGAGAGCTACCACCTCTCAGGTGAAGTGGCCCGCCAGCTGACCGGCCCGGCCCGGAATGCCCCGCCTGAGCAGGTCATCGGGCTGTACGGCCGAGTGTGATCGCGGGACCATGGTGGTGGTGTCCACCGATCTCCCCGACCACCGGCTGCGTTGGGTCCTCCGGGCCGCGGTGGCGGTCCTGGTCGTCTCCGTGGCCGTGTTCGTCATCCGGGGCGCCGACACCACGGCCCGGCCCAAGGTCGACACCAACGGGGCCAGGCCCTCCCGGGTGACGGGCTTCGACCAGATCCGCTTCGCCGTCCGAGCGGCCAACGGGGCCACCTCCCGGCACTGCGCCCTCTTGGCCCTGACGCAGGCCCAGCAGGACCGGGGCCTGATGAACCGGAGGGATCTGGCCGGCTACGACGGCATGGTGTTCCAGTTCGTCGACCCCACGACGACCCAGTTCTACATGAAGGACACCCTGATCAACCTGTCCATCGCCTGGTTCGACGCCGGGGGCCGGTTCGTGTCGTCCACCGACATGACGCCGTGCGGCTCGGCCGCGGTGTGCCCCCTCTATCACGCCGCCGCCCCCTACACCGTGGCTCTTGAGGTGGCCGGGGGCCAGCTAGGCCAACTCGGTGTCGGGCCGGGGGCGATCTTGTCGGTCGGAGGCGCCTGTTGAGGGGCGTCACGAGTTACCGTCACACCTTGTTGTCATGCTGGTGGGGTGGACCAATCGCAGACGTCGACTACCATGACCAGGTCAGCACAACCCTGCCCCGGACCGGCCGGGGCCCCGAGCGGTGACGCCGGGTCCAGAGGGAGGTAAGGGTCCGCTATGCGGCCGTATGAAGTCATGGTGATCCTGGACGTCGGCCTGGACGAGGATGTCATCCGGGCGACGGTGAATCGAGCCACCGATCTGATCAAGTCCCGGGGTGCAACCCTGGGTCGGGTCGATCATTGGGGTCGGCGCCGATTCGCCTACGAGATCAAGCATCGCAGCGAGGGGTACTACGTCCTCATTGAGGCCACGGCCGACCCCCCGGCGATGGCTGAGCTTGACCGGATGCTGCACCTCGCAGATGAGGTGATCCGCTACAAGGTGATCCGGGTCCCCGAGAAGATCACCGGCCGTTCCCGGCCGGTCAAGGTCGACGCGGGAGCCGGCGCCGGTGCGGGCAAAGGCACGAACGGAGAATAAGGACATGTCCAACGGCAACCACGTCAACGTTATCGGCAATCTCACCCGAGATCCGGAACTGCGTTTCACACCGACCGGTATGGCCAACGCCAGCTTCGGGCTGGCGGTCAACCGGAAATGGCAAAACCGCCAGACCAACGAATGGGAAGAAGCCACGTCGTTCTTCGACGTGATCTGCTGGAGCACCTTGGCGGAAAACGTCGCCCAGTCCCTCACCCGGGGCAGCCGCGTCGTCGTCAGCGGGCGCTTGGACCAGCGCAGCTGGGAAAACCAGGAGGGCGAAAAGCGCTCCAAGGTCGAGATCGTGGCTGACGAGGTGGCCCCGAGCCTCCGGTGGGCCACGGTCAAGATCGAGAAGAACGAGCGTCGCAGCCCCGACGGTGGTGCGGGCCCGGCGAGGGACGGCGCGGGCGCCAGTGTGCGCCCCGTGCAGAACGAGGCACCCGCCGGTTACCGCAGCGGCGGGGACGAGGAGCCGTTCTGATGCGAGTCGTCCTCCGCGCCGACGTCGACAACCTGGGCAAGCGGGGTGACATCCGCGAGGTGTCGGACGGCTACGCCCGCAACTTCCTGCTGCCCAAGGGTCACGCCATCGTGGCCGGCAGCGGGCTCGACGCTCAGGCGACCGCCATGCGCCGGGCCCGGGACCGGCGCGACGCCCGCGACCGGGAGGCGGCCGAGGCGATCGCCAGGCTGTTGGTGCCGGAGGTCATTCGCATTCCGGCTCGCGCCGGCGCGGAGGGCAAGCTGTTCGGTTCGGTCACCGCGGCCGACGTAGTCGCGGCGGTTGCCCAGCAGACCAGCATCGAGTTGGATCGCCGACGCCTGCATCTGGAGGAGCCGATCCGTTCCCTCGGTGTGCATGAAGTGCCCGTCAAACTTCACGCCGACGTGGAGTTCCGGGTCACCATCGACGTCGTTCGTAGCTGACGTCCCCGATCGCGACGAGGCGCCGGGCGCCAGGTAGGCACCCGGCGCCTCTCCGCGTCCGATCACTGTCTCAGGGCCCCCGTATACTCCGAACGTATGTTCGCCGGTGAGGGTTGTCCCCAACAATCCACCTGGAATTCACATGGTCGTCCTCTAGCGACCACACAGGCGCAGGGGCCAGGGTAGACGCAGCCATGGTTCAATCCCTTGACGACGCTCGGCGTCGAAACCAGGGCACTCAGGGCGGGCGGGGCGGACACGGCAGTGGTTCCTCTGGTTCGGCCGGGCGAGTGCCGCCCCACAACCTGCAAGCGGAGGAATCCCTTCTCGGCGCCATGCTGCTGTCGCGAGACGCCATCGCGGCCGCGGTCGAGGCGTGCTCGGCAGACGACTTCTACAAGCCCGCCCACGGGCATGTCTATGACGCCGTGTGCTCCCTCTACGCCCAGGGCGAGCCGGCCGACCCGGTCACCGTGGCCGACGAGCTGCGCCGGGCCGACCTGCTCGACGCCATCGGCGGTCCCGCCACCCTGATCACCCTGCAGGCCAACACCCCGGCCACGACCAACGCCGGTCGTTACGCCCGCATCGTCGAGGAGCACGCCTTGCTGCGCCGCCTGATCGGCGTGGCGGGCGAGATCGCGGAGATGGGCTACTCGGTCCCCGAGGACGTGTCCGAAGCGGTGGACCGAGCCGAGACGTTGGTCTTCGAGGTGGCCGAACGCCGGGTCACCGACACGCTGCGGCCCCTCCACGACCTGCTGTCGGAGAGCCTGGACCGGCTGGAGGCGTTGTACGACCGGGGTGAATCCATCACCGGTGTGCCTACCGGGTTCATCGATCTGGACGAGCGCCTGTCGGGCCTGCAACCCTCCAGCCTGGTCATCGTGGGCGCGAGACCTTCCATGGGGAAGACGGCGATGGCTTTGGGTATGGCTGCGCACGCGGCCATGGAGGCCCGCACCCCGGTGCTGTTCTTCTCCCTGGAGATGAGCCACTCCGAGGTGACCCAGCGGCTTCTCTGCGCCGAGGCGAGGGTCGACTCGACCAGGATCCGCAACGGGAAGCTGCTCGAATCGGACTGGCCCAAGATAAGCCATGCCATCGGCCGGCTGGGCGAAGCGCCGCTGTACATCGACGACAACCCCAACCTCACCGTCATGGAGATCCGGGCCAAAGCCCGGCGGCTCCGGAGCCGCTTGGGCAATCTGGGGTTGATCGTGGTGGACTACCTCCAACTGATGTCGGGGCGCCACAGCGCCGAGAACCGCCAGGTAGAGGTGTCGGAGATCAGCCGGGGGCTCAAGATCCTGGCCCGCGAGCTGTCGGTGCCGGTGGTGGCCCTTTCCCAGCTCTCCCGCAACCTGGAGATGCGGGCCGACAAGCGACCCGTCCTGGCCGACCTCCGGGAGTCGGGGTGCATGCCGGCATCGACGAGGATTCTGCGGGCCGACAACGGACAGGAAGTCACGCTGGGAGAGCTCGTCCTGACTCAGCAGCAGCCGTTGGTCTGGTCCCTGGACGACCACTGGCGTCTGACGCCCCAACGCCTCGTGAGCGCGTTTCCCTCGGGCATTCGCCCGGTGTTCCAGCTCCGCCTCAGTTCCGGTCGGACGGTGGACGCCACCGCCAACCACCCCTTCCGTACCATCAGTGGCTGGTCTCGCTTGGACGAGCTCCAAGGCGGCGACTTCATCGCTGTCGCCCGAAGGTTGCCTCCGCCGCTGGACCACCGCGAACCGTGGAATGACGATGAGCTCATACTCCTGGCGCACTTGTTGGGCGACGGGTCCATCGGGCCAACAGGCGTGAAATACGTCACCGCTGACCCAGCCAACAAGGAGGCCGTTGAACGCACCGCCCTGAGACGATTCGGAATCACGGTGGCGGGCAACATGGTGGCCAATACCTGCCTCCTCTGGTTGCCGAGTCCCTACCGGTTGACACATGGGAGGCACCATCCGGTCCGCAACTGGCTTGAGCCTCTCGGGCTCTGGGGCTCCCGGTCGCACAACAAGTTCGTCCCCGAGGAGGTGTTCGGCCTCGCCGACGATCAGATCGCACTCTTTCTTCACCACCTGTGGGCAACCGACGGATCCATAAGCGTTCGTCGCAACCGACGTGGCAAATACGTCACCCTTTACTACGCCTCGACGAGCCGCCGATTAGCGGATGACGTCGCCCGACTGCTGCTCCGCCTCGACATCCGGTCCCGGACCAGCCGGGCTCGTAAGAGCGGTCACCGCGATTGCTGGCACGTGACGGTGTCCGGTGGCGCAGTCGACATGAGTCGGTTTCTTCACACCGTGGGTTGCCACGGCCAGCGGGGCGAGGCCATTCTCGATGCACTGGCTATCCTCGCGAACATCAAGGCAAACCCGACCAAAGACTTGGTTCCATCCGCTATCGCCGAAGAAGTCGAGCTATCTGCTTCCGCCGCAGGCATATCGCAGCGTGACATCGCTGCTCGGCTGGGCGAGCGCTACTGCCGGTCGTACCTCCTTGGGAGTCCCGGCCAACCTCGTCGCTTCTCCCGTCAACGTCTCCGGCGTATTGGCGAAATTGTGAGCGACCAACGCCTTATCGAACTTGCAACCTCGGACGTGCTTTGGGACCAAATCGTTGAGATTGTCCCTGTGGGAGAAATGCCAACTTTTGACG
>JALYXV010000096.1 GCA_030947025.1 Actinomycetota bacterium
CGCATATCCCGGCCCGCTTCACCCCAAACCCGGCCGGCCACCAACCCACAGCCGCGAAAACCCCCACAGCACAAGGCCCATCCCGAACCCGAGCCCTAAACCGGCAGACCTACGCTTGGTTCAGGACCAATCTCGGCCGAAGCAGGTTGAGAGCGCTCAGAAGGGGCAATACCGGCCAAGCAGGTTCAATGCAGGTGAACGCGGAAGTGGAGCCAGTCACCAGTGGTGGTTGACGTGTCTTTGGCTCCCCAATAACCCCAAGACGACCAATATCGAGCCTTCCCACCAGCACCAGACAAGTATCCGTATATGTGGCACCATGGATGAAGCCCATGGAGCTGGAGGATCGCCCAACCACAGGGGGCAACGCAACATGGGTCGTGTGTCCATCTGGCGATCCGCCGAACAGTCGAAGGCGCGGACGATCGACGCCCACCCTATCAGAAGAACGGGCAATCGCCGAAAGACAATATCGATGCGTGTTTATCCTCCTCCGCCATCGGCTGAACCTCGTCGAGGCGCGATTCGTCCTCCGACGAAGTCAGTTCGACCGCTACCGACGGGTTTCGGGGCGGCTGCTCTGCAGGCTGTCGGAAGTGTGATCAGGCGTCCGCCCGGGTGCCCTCGAAAGGGATGGGAGTCGATTGGCCTGAGCGATATCACCTGCTCTGAATGCACCAATCTTCTCGGCGTCATTCGCAATGCCACGTCGGGCGAGGTTGTATTACTGTGTTCGCGCTGCGTCAGCGGATGGCCTATCAGCCATTATGATGCCCGAACGGCGAAGTTTGTGCAGCAGTTCATGCAGGGGGCCTGACCTCATCAACAAGTACCAGTCCGGGCAAGAATGCTCCTTCGCCGGCATGTCCTTCGCTGTCGCAGCGCACCTCTTTGAGGAGACGCCCAAGCCGGAGCTCGGCCCGGCGCGCAGCAATGCCAAGTGCCCATCCGGGACCTGGCGTGTCGCGCTGCCAGGGAATGCTCTTGAAATGGTCGGGTCCGGCGCCAGTGGCCGGGGAGATGGTGTGGTGGTGGGCGAGATCGAGCGCCGGGGGTAGTCTTAGCTTAGCTACCTCGACATGGCTGTGAACTGTTCAATGGCGGTGGCGGGACGAGTTTGGGGATGGCCGCTGGTGTCCGTCCTCGCATGTCCTGACGCTGCTTGTTGGCTGGTTCGGCGTCCGCGGGCTGCTGCGTCGACATTTGGGAGGCGGGCGCGGTCTCGGTGGGGCAGTCGGCTGTCGCTGCTCTCGTCCCGCTGGTCTGGCAGCGCTGGTACCAGTTGTCGCCCGTCAGGCTGCCGCCAGCCCGATCTCTGAGAGGCCTGCAATGCGCATGAGATGGCGGTCGGGGATCGAACTGTCAAGGGGTGGGATCGTCGGACCTGATGCCCCGCCACCACAAGGATTGGGAGACACCTGGCAGCCTGTCCCCAATGGAGGCCCCGATCGACTCGGTTGGGAATCCTGTGCCCGAGCCGCTACGCGACGCCCTCGGCCTCACGCCGGGGTCAACTGTGGAATTCTCCCGCTACGGCGCCGGGCTTCAGCTCGTCCCCACGGAACGCACGGCACGGCGGTCGATGAGTCCGGGATGCTCGTGGCAACCGGGGACAGCGAGATTGACGACGAGGTGGTCTTCGGGCTTATTGACACCGGCGGGCGTTGACCGCGCTGGGGCTCGATACAAGCGTCGCCATCCCGCTGCTGGTACAGACACACCGCGCCCACGCCGATGTCGTTCGCTGGTGGAGTGGCCGCGACGTGGCACTGGCCGGGCCTGCGCTGGCGGAGACGTTCTCGGTACTCACTCGACTGCCCGGCGACTTACGGCTGGCGCAAGCAGACGCCGCCCGACTGATCACCGAGCGCTTTGGCACGCCTTATGTACTTGGGCGCGACATGTACGAGCGGCGCCGGTGCTTGGCCGTCTCGGAATCGCCGGCTGCGGAGTGTATGACGCTCTGGTGGCCATGGCAGCGGTCGAGCACGGCGCGACGATCCCGGCGTCACCGACGACGAGCGCCGCACCATCACCGAGATGATGGCCCACGGAAATTTTCCGGACTTCCCGTTCGTCTTCAAGCCTGACAATTCCACCGGGTCGATGTTACCAACGACTTCAGGAGTGACCATGACCGGCTCTTTCACCCAGGGAATCAAGACCGTGCTGGATCCGGTGTCCGACCCTGGCGACGGCCAAGGCGGTGTACGCTGCCGTGGTCGGCGCACCGCCGCAGACCGACGAGTCCTACTACGTCGGCTTCGAGACCGCGGGCCAGCACATCGGGCTGGTGCCGGGCGGTGGACCGCAGGGCATGACCTCACCGGTGGCCTACTGGCACGTGCCGGACATCGAGGCGAAGCTGGCCGAGGTGACCGTCGCGGGTGCCGCCGCGAAGGAGCCTGCCACAATGTTGGCGGCGGCCGCCTGATGTCCACCGTCACCGACCCCGATGGCAACGTCCTCGGGCTGCTTCAGGACCGATGAGTGCCGACCTGCCCTCCCGCGCTCAGCGTCGTCGCGACACCGAGCATTGGCTCTCCCACGACAAAGACGTCTGGGTGGCCGGTGCCCCAGCCGACGGTGCGCCGTACCGGAACGGCGAGGCGCTGCCGATGGCCACGCCGACGGACAGCCCGACCGGCAGGAACCGGGTGCCACCCGGGCCGTTCGGCTGGCGCTGGGCCACACCCGGGACGTTCGGCTGGCGCTGGGCCACACCCGGGCCGTTCGGCTGGCGCTGGGCCACACCCGGGACGTGTCCATGATCGTGGGCGAAGTCGAGGTCCTCGAGATCGACGCGCTGCCGCGGGAGCGGGGTGACCGGTCCGTCGCGCACACACCAGCTTCGGCCGGGGTGCGCCGGCCACCGCGTATCGCTGGTTCCGCATCTCCCCGCGCCGCATCCGAGCTTGGCGCGAGGTGAACGAGACGGCCGACCGCGAGTCGATAAGCGACGGCCGCTGGTTGGTCTGACGCCTCGGCCGGGCGCGCCGCGTGGCCGAAGCCCAGAGGCCCCACGAGGCGAAGCGGCGTGGATGCCTTCGGTATTGCGCCGAGCGCGACCCGGCCAGTGTCAGCCGCACGGACGGGCGTCGCGCCTCCCCGGGGGCGCCGCCGATCAGGTAGACAGC
>JALYXV010000104.1 GCA_030947025.1 Actinomycetota bacterium
CGGCAACTACTGTCAACATCGGCGTTCCTTTCTCGCCGGGGATGGCACCCCGACGTCTCGTTTTGGTCAACGAGGAAGGTACGCCGCGCCCTCGATCAAGTGGTGCATCCACAGGTTCTGGTTATCTACACATCTGTGTAGTCCGGCCGAAAACGGACACTGATTCCGGTCCAAAGCGGGCACCGGTTCCGGTGGATTCCGGACAGCGGTTCCGGTTGAAAGCGGTCAGCGTTCGGGTTGAAAGCGGACACTGGTCCGGCTGATAGCGGACAGCGGTCCGGCGGCTGCGGCCGGCGGTGGGGGGGGACGGCGCCTCGGTCCACCAACGCGGGCACGAGGCCTCCTTGACTCACGACTTCTGACAGTCGAGCGAGGAGGTCCGTCGTGCCCAGAAAGAGGCTATCCATGAGAAGGATCCACGAGGTGCTGCGGTTGAAGGCCGCGGGCATGAGCAACCGTGACATCGCGGCCGCGACCGCGGTGTCCAAGACGACGGTGAATGAGTACCTGTGTCGGGCCCAGGCGGCGGGTATCGCCTGGCCGTTGCCTGAGGGTATGGACGAAGAGGCGCTGGAGGCGGCCTTGTTCCCCCCGCCGTCGGCGGCTTTGGCGGCGGCGCGGCCGGTGCCGCAGTGGCGGGAGGTGCACCGGGAGCTGAAAGCGGGGCGGCATGTCACGCTGCGCCTGTTGTGGTTGGAGTGGCGGGAGTCCAACCCTGGCGGGTGGGGTTACAGCCAGTTCTGCTGGCACTACCAGCGTTGGCTTGCGGCCCAGGACGTGGTGATGCGTCTGGACTGGCCGGCCGGGGAGCGGATGTTCGTCGACTTCTCGGGCGACAAGGCGAGCTACGTCGACCCTGACAGCGGCGAGGTCGTCGAGGCGGAGGTGTTCGTGGCCGTGTTGGGCTGCAGCGGGATGCTCTACTGCGAGGCCACCGCCGGCCAGGACTCGGCGTCGTGGCTGGGGGCGCACGTGGCCGCCTGGGAGCATTTTGGCGGTGTGAGCTCGGTGACGACGCCGGACAACCTGAAGGCGGCGGTGACCAAGGCGTGCACGTATGACCCTGAGCTGAACCCCGCCTACGCTGAGCTGGCCCGGCATTATTCGACGGTCGTGTCGCCGGCTCGGGTGCGCCGGCCGAGGGACAAGGCGGCCGCCGAGGCTGGTGTGCTGTCGGTGGAGCGCTGGGTGCTGGCCCCGCTGCGCCACCGCCGGTTCTTCTCCCGGGCCGAGTTGAACGCGGCCATGGCAGAGCGGCTCAAGGAGTTGAACGACCGGCGCTTTCGGGGTCAGCCGACCTCCCGGCGGGAGCTGTTCGAGGAGCTGGAACGCCCCGCCTTGCTCCCGCTGCCGGAGACCCGCTGGGAGTGGGCGGAGTGGAAGAAGGCGACCGTGAACATCGACTACCACGTCGAGTACGACCGTCGGTACTACTCGGTGCCGTTCATCCTGGTCCGCCAACGCCTCGAGGTGCGGGCAACGCAGCGCACCGTCGAGGTGTTCCGAGGCGGCAAACGGGTGGCCAGCCACGCCCGCGAGCACGGCCGGCGCCGCTACATCACCGACCCTGAGCACATGCCCCCGTCGCATCGGGCCCATCTGGAGTGGTCGCCGTCGCGGCTGGTGGAGTGGGCGGGCACTGTCAGCCCCGAGGCCGCCGCCCTGGCCGAGCGCCTGCTGGCCTCCCGGCCCCACCCCGAGCACGCCTATCGGGCCTGCCTGGGGCTTATGAGCCTGGGACGGCGCTACGGCAACGACCGCCTCGGCGCCGCGTGCGCCCGGGCGCTTCACTCGGGGGCCATCAGCTACAGCTCGGTCAAGTCCATCCTGGCCGAGGGCCTCGACCGCGTCCCACTCCCCTCGGCGTCGCCCGCCCCGCCGCCCCCCGACCACGACAACCTCCGCGGCCCGGGCTACTACGCCGAAGGGGAGGCCCAGCGATGATCGCCGAGGCCACCAAGGCCAAGCTCTACGCCCTGGGCCTGGGGGCCATGGCCGCCGCCTGGGTCGACCAGGAGGAACAGCCCTCGACCTACGGCGGGCTCACCTTCGCGGAGCGTCTCGGCCTGCTGGTGGACAAGGAGGCCGACGCCCGCGACAGCCGCCGCCTCGCGGCACGGTTGAAAGCGGCCAAGCTTCGCCACCACTCGGTGGTCGAGGACATCGACTTCCGCTCACCGCGGGGCCTCGACAAGGGCCAGGTGCTCGACCTGGCCCAGGGGGCCTGGGTGGCCGGCCACCACAACGTGCTGGTCACCGGGGCGACCGGGTGCGGGAAGTCATTCCTCGCCTGCGCCCTGGCCAACGCCGCCTGCCGCCAGGGCCACAGCGCCCTCTACCAGCGCACCCCCCGGCTGCTCGACGACCTGGCCGTCGGCCGCTCCGACGGCCGCTACGCCCGCCTGCTCGGGACCCTGGCCCGAACCCAGCTCCTGGTCCTCGATGACTTTCTCCTCACCCCGGCGCCCGTCGAGGCGTGCCGGGACCTGCTCGAGGTCATCGAGGACCGCGCCGGGCTGCGCTCCACTCTGGTGGCCAGCCAGCTGCCGGTGGAGAAATGGCATCCCGCCATGGCCGACCCGACCCTGGCCGACGCCGTGCTCGACCGCCTCACCATGGCGGCGCACCGCATCACCCTCAAAGGCCCCTCGATGCGCAAACGCCAACCCGGACCCACCACACAGGCGGGCGGCGATGACTGACGCCGACGAGCTCGCCGCCGCCGGCACCGGGCGCGCCCAAGGGTGGGTCGTCACCTACTGGGTCGAGGTGATCTTCGACACCGACGTCGCCGGCCGCGGCTACGACCACGTCGCCACCACCGCCCGGTGCCGACACTGCCAGCAGGAGTTCAACCTGCGCCGCAGTGACGACGCCCTCGATCGCCACGCCCGGACACACCAAGGCGAGCTGAGCATCAATCCAGGCGCACCATCGACCCCCTATCCTCAACCCAGGAGGTGATCGCCAGACACAAACATCCCCGACAGTGAGCGACGTTCCACGCGTCGCCCCCCCTGTCCGCCTTCGACCGGAACGACTGTCCGCTTTCGGCCGGAACAGGTGTCCGGAATCACCGGATTACACAACCATGATCTGACGCTGGACCTGACGTCTCACCTTCGAGAGAAACTCTCGCGTCATCAGCTGCAGCGTCTGGTCGATTTTCGGACTCCCCGATTCGACCTGGACAGCGTCTACGGGCGCGGTCCGAG
>JALYXV010000107.1 GCA_030947025.1 Actinomycetota bacterium
GATTCTCGGCCACCAGTTCCTCGACCGGGGTTGACCGCTCAGGGCCCGAAGGGGTGTCATCAGTCGGAATTCCCCTGTCTACACGATCCCCAGTTTCAGGTGGTGGACCCCGCTAACTGAGCACCCCATGCCGTCTTGTTCGAGCCGGCCAGGAGCACGTCCGTCGGCCGTCAGGCGTCCCGACGCTTCAGGACAACCGCCCCGCCTGCGATCGCCACCGCGGCGTAGAGGGCGAACACGCCGATGCCCGACCACGGTGCCAGGAGGTTCGGGTCGCCGACGGTGGTCATGACCTGCGACCCAGCCGTCAACGGCAGGAACCGGAACAGGTCGGCGCTGATCGACGACGGTAGGGCGTTGACGATCGGGGGGAGGACCAGCAACAGCCCGAAGAGGGTGGCAATGGCTCCGGCGGTGTTGCGCAACAGGAACCCCAAGCCCACCCCCAGCAAGCCGATTCCGGTGAGATACAGGGCCGCGCCCAGCACCGCCCGGGCCGCGCCGGGGGACCCAAGGCTGACATGGATGCCGGCGCCGGAGAAGAAGGCCTGACCGCCGAGGAAGGCAATGAGGCTGGCGACGCCCATTGTCACGAAGACGACGACCCCGAACACCAGTGCCTTGGCCCACACGACGGGCAACCGGCGCGGGACGGCAGACAGCGTGGCCCGGATCATCCCGGTGCTGTACTCGCCGGTGACCACGAGCACCCCGAGGACCCCGATGGCGAGTTGGGCCAGGAAGACGCCTCGAAGGGTGACGGCGGTTGCGTCGAAACTCGGGCCGGGAAGGAATCCACTGTGGGACTTGATGTCGTTGGCCCGCAGGGCGCTGATCAAAAGGCCGAGACCAACGGTGCAGACGACGGCGGCGAGCAGGGCGAATATGGTCGAGCGCAAGGAGCGCAGCTTGATCCACTCCGAGCCGATGACCCGCTTCTGGGTCACCGCGGGAAGGGCAGGTCCGGCCGTCGGGTCGACCGTTGTCGCCGTCATCGAAGAATTCTTTCCGCTTCGGCGTGGTCGCCGGGGTGCAGGTGGGGAGTCGGGAACTCCACTGTGTCTCGGGTGATGTCCATGAAGGCCTCCTCGAGCGAGGCCTGCAAGGGGGTCAACTCGATCAGGGGAATCCCGACGCGGGCGGCCACGAGGCCGATCTGGGCACTGTCCAGACCGGTCACCTCGAGCGTGTCGGTTTCAGTCGCAGTGACCACGACGCCGTCGCCGGCGAGCAGTTGGTGCAGCCGGGCGGCTTCGGCGGTGCGTACCTTGACCCGGTTGCGAGAGGCCGTCCGGGTCAGTTCCGCCACCCCGACATCGGCGATCAGCCGACCGCGGCCGATCACGATCAGATGCGACGCGGTGAGGGCCATCTCGCTCATCAGATGGGAGGAAACAAAGATCGTACGTCCCTCGGCCGCCAAGGCCTTGAGCAGATTGCGGACCCACAGGATGCCCTCGGGGTCGAGGCCGTTCACCGGCTCATCGAGGATCAGGGTCCCTGGGTCGCCGAGCAGGGCAGAGGCGATTCCCAAGCGCTGCCCCATGCCCAATGAGAATCCGCCCACGCGATTGCGGGCCACGTCGGTCAATCCGACCAGGTCGATGACCTCCTCCACCCGGCGGCGCGTTATGCCTGTCGTGGCGGCCAGCGCCAGCAGGTGGTTGCGCGCCGATCGACCACTGTGGATCGCCCTGGCCTCGAGCAGCGCGCCGACTTTCCGCATGGGTGCGGGTTGGTCGGCATAACGTCGACCGTCGATCGTGGCCGTTCCGCGGGTTGGGGCGTCTAAACCCATCAGCATCCGCATGGTCGTTGATTTGCCCGCCCCGTTGGGCCCCAGGAAACCGGTCACGATGCCCGGTTCCACCGTGAACGTGAGGTCGTCCACGGCAAGCTTGTCGCCATAGCGTTTCGTTAGCCCTCGGGCCTCGATCACGTCGCTGCCTCCGAATTGTGCACATCGCGAGGATAAAGCGGCACCCCCGGCGCGAGCGTCGGCCGCGAGATGGATATTTCCGTCCCCCGAGTCATCCGCGGGATGTACGCCGCGACTGCCGCCTCCTTGGCGGTATCGTGCCCGGTGTGGCGACCATCGACGACGTCGCACGCATGGCCACCGAGCTTCCGGAGGTCACTGAGGGCGAGCGCCATGGCAACCTCACCTGGTTCGTGAGCGGTAAGGGCTTCGTCTGGGCCCGACCGTTCAGCAAGGCGGACATCAAGCGCTTCGGCGAAGCCACCCCGCCCGAGGGGCCGATCGTCGCAGTTCGCGTCCTGGATCTGGCCGAGAAAGAGGCTGTCCTTTCCGCCGCGCCCAAAGGATTCTTTACCATCCCCCATTTCGACGGATATTCGGCGGTTCTGATCCAGCTGAAGTCGGTGACCAAGAAGGCGCTACGGGAAGCGATCATCGACGCCTGGTTGGCCTGCGCGCCTGCGCACCTCACGGACGCGTACCTCAAGGACCGATGATCCGCTGGCCCGCTGATTCATTAGCCGGCGCGAGTGGTGAGGGCGTCAAACCCGGCGAGCTGGGATTGGGTCGGCTAGGCCTACCGCACGCGACCTCAGCCCACGTCGAGGGCGGCGTTGAGCAGATCGCTGTCGTAGAACGGCCGGTCCGTGAGCTTGGCGGGCAGAATCTCGAAGCGCTCGTCTTCGAGCAACGAGTCGATGAGTCGACGTGTCCCGCCCACGTACGTCCACGCGTAGTCGATATCAGTGGCGACACACCAGGCCCGGTCATCGGGCCACCACAGGTTGGGCGACTGGTCCAATCCGTCCAAACCAGGCGGCTGCACCAGCGCCATTTCAAGCGCGCCGGTGTAGAACAGATAGTCGCGCCTCGGCAACCGTACCCGCTCGGCCACGCCGGGGTCATCGACACCGCCGAATCCCTCCCACAGGCAGAACCAGCACCGTTGCGGCGTCGTCGTCGCCGGGCCCAGGACCTCGGCGAGCGCTCGTCGCTCCGGTAACGGCAAGCTTCCCCACGAAGGACCGACACCTGGCTGGTACCCGTCAGGTGGTGGCTCACCGATCGGGCGGCTGATCATATGGAACTGCATCTCGGGATGAACGATGCGCCCCGTCTCCCTGGCCACATCGGCCCAACGATGCCTTCGGTCACCGAGTTGGACTGCCTCGACTGGGTGGAATAGGCGGGCATACGCTCCGAAGCCGGGCGGGATCACCGACCCGGTATCGGAGAAGAACGGATGAAGGCGGGCCCCGAGCCAGGCGGCCGGCGCCACGTCGAGCAGCCATTCGATGGTCGCGGCCGACGGTCCTCCCACGTCCTCATCATCGGCGATAGCGGAAGCATCGGCAACGGAATTCCGGTGAGGACGGAAGAGAGCGGGCGCCCACGGGTCGGAAGAGACTGCGGCTGGCACATCGAGCGGCCCACATCGAGCGGCCCACCGACGAGCGGCCCACCGACGAGCGGCCCACCGACCCACTATCGCGGCGGTGGCCCAGAACCTCACCGTTTCCCCATTCCGGCACACGCCGTCGGTACTCGTGAACGTTCCGCCGGCCACGACTCGTACCAGTAGGTGATGTCCCGTCCTCTCCCTAACCCCGGACCTAGGGCTCGGACTGGACGTGGTAGGCGAGGAGAATGGCGCCCGTGCTGGTGCGCTGCTCGAGCGTCAGGTCCAGCTTGGTGAACGTGCGGTCGGCGAAGACACGCTTCCCACCGCCGAGGCTGACGGGGTACACGACCAGCCGGTATTCGTCGACCAGGCCGTGCTGGGCCAGCCCGTGAACCAGCGTGGCACTGCCGCCGACCAGGATGTTTCCCTCCACCTGCTCCTTGAGCGAGCGGACGGCCGTCGCCCCGTCGCCCTCGAGACGAGTGGAGTTGTTCCAGGTCAAGGTGTCCAGCGTCGAGGTGACGACGTACTTGGCGATCCCGTTCATGCGGTCGGCGAATCCTGCCTCGTCGGTCATCGCCGGCCAGGCGGCGGCAAAGCCCTCGTAGGTCACCCGGCCCAGCAGCATCGCTTCGGCCGCGAACAGCTCGTCCTTCTTGAACTCGGAGATCTCGTCGTTCCAATAGGGGATGGTCCATCCGCCGTGCGGGGTGCCTTCTGCTCCACCCGGGTCCTCCATGACGCCGTCGAGTGAGACGAACTCCGTTACCACGATCTTGCCCATTGCGGTTCCTCCTGTCTGACGGTGCCGGCCCGGTTCGACCCGGTACCGGCCGGTGCCGGCTCGGTGCCGGCCCGGTGCCGGCGGCTCACTCATTCCACGAAGCAGCCAGGCCTGGATCGACATCCGCCCCGGAAAATTCTTGCCTCATGCCCCGCCGCCCGGGCCCGCCGACGCGGGTCGATCAGAGGTGGACTACCGCCTGGTAGTGTTCGACCGCCGGGAATGGGTCGTAGAAATGGTGCAGCTCCGACCGCCATGTCTGGTACTCAGCCGACCGCCGGAATCCCTCGGTGTGGTCCTCCAGCGTGTCCCACTCCACGAGGAGAAGGTACCGCGACGCACTCTCGACGCACCGTTCGAGGCGGAGCGACCGGAAGCCCGGCATAGAGGCGATGAGCGAGCGGGCCCGGTCAAACGCCTCCTCGAACCGCTGCTCCTGACCTCGGACGACATCCAGCACGGCATGCTCAAGGATCACGACACCATCTTGTCCCAGACGCACGCCCCCCGCCCCGTTGCGCCGCCCGATCCTCGGCCCGCACCACCGCAAAATACTGGTCGGGCTTGAAGTAGTTACTATTGCTGAGTGCGCACGGCGGTCGCGGGCACATAACAAATGCGGGGAGACATGAGAAATATTCGAACGGTTGTGCTCGTGACGGCAGCGCTTCTCGGCTCGTCCCTTGCCGGCACCACCGCGGCGGCCGCGGCACCTCACGTCTGCGGCGGCGGATCTCACCCCCAGGCCAACGTCAACACCAGCTGTCACGGCGGGGGCAACTATTTCGAGACCAGTCTCGCCATCAATCCGCTGAACCCCGGGAACGTCATCGGCGCGGTGATCAAGCTCGCACGAACACCGGGGCAAAACTCGTTGGCGGTCGAGCCGAGAGCGAGCTTTGATGGGGGCGCCACGTGGGTCACCGCCGCCGTTCATTACGCCGCCGGTCAGCCTGCCGTCGACCCGTCCCTGGCGTTCGACGCCTTCGGCACTGCGTACCTGGTCACGACGAATAACGGTGACATAGTCCTGGTTCGTTCGACCGACGGCGGGTTGACCTGGTCGTCGCCCCTGCCAGTGGCTCCCGGATCTCTCGGCGCCCAAGGCGGTGTGTTCAACGACCATCCACAAATGACCGCGTTCGGGCTTGGGGGCGTGATCGTGACCTGGATCAGGGACGTCTTTGGCACCGACGGCAACCTGGTCGAGGCCCCCGTCTACGACTCGGTCAGCCACGACGGCGGTACAACCTGGTCCCCGCCCCAGAGCGTCTCCGGGTCGGCTTCGTTCTGCACCGGCCACCAGGGTGGTCACGCCTGCGATCAGACCTTCGGCAATTCCGTTGCCTTTCTGCGGGGACGGGCAGTCGTCACCTTTCAGCAAACCACCGATGAAGCCCCCGACGCCGGCTCCGCCCTCGGGCGCGACAAGTATCTTTCGGTGCTCATCGAGCCCTTCACCGGCACCAAGGTGGCCGGACCGTTCCTGATCGGCCAGGCCTACGACGGCCAGACCGAGCACGATTACCCGGTGAGCGCGGGCGGGGTTCAGACCGTCCACGACAGCGAGTTCAATCTGGACGGCATGGGCAACACGGCCGTCGACCCGACCGACCGCAGCGGCCGCCACTTCGCCATCGTCTGGTACGACGACCGCAATGCCCCCCACCCGGTGAACTCCGATCCGTACCAGGCCACTACCAACGCCGACGTCATCGTGAGCCAGAGCCGAGACGGAGGACGCACCTGGAGTTCTCCGGCGGCCATCCAACGGCCCAACGACCAATTCATGCCGTGGGCTGCGTACGACCAGCAAGGCCGGCTGCGGATTGGCTTTTTCGACCGCTCCTATGATCCCGCGAACCACAAATACGGCTACACGCTGGCCACCGAAGTGACGCCTGGTTCGCTCACCTTCACCTTTGCCCAGGTCACTACCGCGCTGTCCGATCCCACCCGGGACAGCACCGCCTCCCGGGGGACAATCAACCCGAGGTTTCCGAATCCCACCGTCAGCATCGGGGACTACACCGCAGTAGCGGCGGGACCGACGTCGATCGCCACCATGTGGACAGACCTCCGCGTCAAGGGCTGCGTCAACGGGCGTTGCGGATTCACCGAGAACGCCTTCTTCGCCAACATGCCGTAGCGGCCGCCCTCGCCCGAGCCCCCACGCGCGATCAGCCCCGCGGCGGTCCTTCATACGGCGGCGGAGGAGGTAGCTCAGAATCTTCGGGCGGGACCGCCGGAGGTCCCGCGGGCGGAACGGTTCGTCCGCGTCGGACGAAATGCTGGACGACGGCGGCCAGGGCGACCAGCAGAAGGACACCGAGCGCGATCACCGCGAGAAGCCCACGGCCCTTGCTCTTTCCGCTCGCAGGTACGGGAGGGAAGGTCGTACTCGTTTCGGGCAGGGTCGTGGCGGGCGCCACCGTCGTGATGGTGCTCGAGCTGGTGGTCGTCAACGGGGTGGTCGTCGAGGTCGTCGTCGTGGTCGGGGCGGTTGCGCTCACCTGAAGGGTGGCCCCGACGCCGATGGTGCCCCCGCCGCAACGCATGCCGATGCTGTACTTGGCGGGCGCGGTCGCACTCGAAACCGTGTAGCTCGTGTGGAAGGCTCCGCTTGCGTCGCGAGGAAGGTTTGGGCCGAAGCCGTCAGGCGGGAACAGCGCCGAGGTCGAGGTCAGCCGCACGGCGTCACCCGCCAGGCAGGACATGGTGCCGGTCGTGGGAATGACACCGGAGATGGTGACGGCGTCGCCCGGCTTGACCGACGCCGGAGACACGGTGATCCGTGCCGCGGCAGATGATGCGGCCGTCACGTTCAGCGTTCTGCTGATCCCGACCGCGGCGCCGCCACAGCGCAGGCCGATGGTGTAGGAACCAACCGGTGTCGACAGGGGGATGTCAACGGTGACCGTGAAGTTGCCGCCCGCGTCGCGGGGCGTCTGGGGCCCCAACCCGTTCGGAAACAGGTTGGTCCCACCGCCGTCGGGCGAGGAGGTGAGCTGGACTGGGGCGCCGGTGGGACAGCTGTTGCTCGCTGACACGACCCCGGCCATCTGAAACGACCCGCCCTGGGGCGCCGACAGCGAGGTGGCGTCGATCAACGACCCGGCCGAGGCAAGAGACGCGGGCCCGCCGAGCGCGAGAACCATCAGGGCCAATAACCCCACGATCCGAGCTGATGTGTGTCGCGTGAGCGCTGACCGGCACACGTTGGTTGCCTCCTCGTCTTGACGAGTGCGACCCGTCTCTTGCCAGGCACCTTTGTATCAGCATTGCCCACGCCGCCGTCGTCTTGGGGCGGTCCCGCCCGCGCGACGGCGAAGGCGGTCCCGCGGGCGGTCTCAGGCCCAGCGGGCGGCGTTCTTGTTGAACGGTTCGAGCTCCTCGTCCCGGGCCAGCCGCCGGCCGCCCAGAAACGTGCCCCCGATGTGGCGGCGCCGGCCCAGCGGCGGGTCCTCGGTCGCCCGGGCCGCCGAGTGCCACAGGTCCGAGTGGTGGAACATCACGTCTCCCCGCTCGCAGTACACCGCCACCTCGCCCGTCACCTTCTCGAACCCCCGCGGCATCGCCTCGGTGCCTCCCAGATGACTCCCGGGCACCACCCGAAGGAACCCGTTGGCGGGCGAGGTGGCGTCGAGATGGAACGTGATGGCCACCCCGGGCCAGATGTCGGAGGTGGGGCGGCTCTGGTGGTCGCTGTGCCAGCCGATGCGGGTGTAGGTCATGCCCGGACCGGGCCGGGCGTCGTGGGCGAAGGCGGCCATGATGCGGTCGGGGGTGATGGTGGTGGACACCGGCTCCTCCAAAGTTCAGTTCCTTCGCCATCGATCATCGCGTCCCCAATGCCACGGGCGGATGAATCATGCCATCCGGGGCAAAAGCTCAAGATGGGCCGTGACCCGGCCGATAGCCCTCCTTGGTCGTCTTGACCAGCCTCCCTGTTAACGTCGGTGCACAGCGGGGGTGTCCGGCTAGACCTCATGGGAGGGGCAGATGCTGTTTGCGCGTTCCGGGCGGAAGGCGCCCAGCGCCCTGGGATCGACCATGCTCGTTGCTGTTCTGCTGACGCTGCTGTCCGGGCCGCTGGCGGCCGCGCCCGCGTCGGCGAACCCGAGTACCGCCCCTGCGGGCACCGAGCACCTGTGCACCACGCCGAAGCCCGGTTTTCGGGCCTGCCTGGCCCTGCGCCGGGTGACCGGCCCCGGACAAGTAAGCCCGTTGGCCGTGTCCGGCTACGGGCCGGCCGACATCCAGGGCGCCTACAAGCTTCCCGCCGGGAGCGGCTCCGGCCGCACCGTCGCCATCGTCGACGCCTATGACCTGCCCACTGCCGAGTCCGACCTGAGCACATACCGGTCCAACTTCGGCCTACCGGCGTGCACGACCGCCAATGGTTGCTTCCGCAAGATCAACCAGAATGGCGGTACCACGCCGCCCGCGGCTGACTCTGGGTGGGGCGGCGAGATCGCCCTCGACATCGACATGGTCTCGGCTGCCTGCCCGCAATGCAAGATCCTGCTGGTCGAAGCCAGCAGCGCGAGCAACGCCAACCTCGGGACCGCGGTCAACCAGGCCGCCTCTCAACCGGGCGTCGTCGCCATCTCCAACAGTTACGGCGGGCCGGAATCGTCCAGCGACACATCGTCTGACAATTCCTATTACAAGCACACCGGCATTGCTGTCACCGCGTCCAGCGGCGACAGCGGCTACGGCACCAGCTACCCGGCCGACTCGCCCTACGTGACCGCGGTCGGGGGCACCTCGCTCACCCCGTCCAGCAACTCCCGAGGCTGGACCGAAACAGTGTGGAACGGCGCGGGTAGCGGCTGCTCGACCTTCGAGGCCAAACCGTCGTTCCAGCACGACACGGGGTGCACCCGGCGCACCATGGCCGACGTGAGTGCCGTGGCCGATCCCAACACCGGTGTGGCGGTGTATGACACTTACCAGTCCCCTGGATGGCAGGTGTATGGCGGCACCAGCGCCTCGTCGCCGATCGTGGCGTCGGTGTTCACCATGGCGACGCCCGCCGCCCCGGGCGTCTACCCCGTCCAGTACCCCTACGCCAACCCGGGGGCGCTGTTCGACGTCACCAGCGGCAGCAACGGTTCATGCTCCCCGGCCTACCTCTGCACCGCCACTCCCGGCTATGACGGCCCCACCGGCCTGGGCACTCCCAACGGCGTTGCCGCGTTTGGTCCCGCCGCGGCCGGGCAGGACTTCTCGGTGTCAGTGAGTCCCTCGTCGGGTTCGGTGACCGCGGGTGGCTCGGTCAGCGCCACCGTCTCGACCGGCACCACGTCGGGCGCACCCCAGACGGTCTCGTTGTCCGCCAGCGGGCTGCCCGCTGGTGCGTCGGCGTCATTCTCGCCCGCATCGGTGACCTCGGGCTCGTCGGCGACCATGTCGATCGCGACGTCGTCGTCCACCCCGGGGGGCACCGTCACCGTCACCGTCACCGCCACCGGGATGTCGGCCACCCACACTGCTACCTTCGCCTTGACCGTCAACGGTTCGGGCACTTGCGCGTCGGGGCAGAAGCTGGCCAACCCCGGCTTCGAGTCCGGGGCGACCAGCTGGAGCGCCACGTCGGGTGTGATCGGCCAGCCTGGGTCGGTGGAACCAGCGCACTCCGGTACCTGGAACGCGTGGATGGACGGCTATGGCACCACCCACACCGACACCCTGTCCCAGAGCGTCACCATCCCCAAGGGGTGCAGCACCTACACCCTCTCGTTCTGGTTGCACATTGACAGTGCCGAGACGACCACGACGGTCCAGTACGACAAGCTCACCGTCAAGCTCGGTAGCACCACGCTGGCGACCTACTCGAACCTCAACAAGGCGGCGGGGTACTCGCTCAAGAGCCTCAATGTCGCCCCCTTCGCGGGCCAAACGGTGACGCTGTCGTTCACCGGCACCGAGGACTCGTCGCTGCAAACGTCGTTCGTGGTGGACGACACGGCCCTCACCGCCGGCTGACCGCCCAGAAGCCATCAGGCTCTCCCGTTCTGTGCAAATCGCGACCGTATACGTACAGTCATTGCACAGAACGGGTGGCGGCCGCTCCGCCTGAGCCCAGGGTCACCGTTGCGCCCCGGTGGCGGGTGGCGGTCAGGTCGACCGAGAGGCGGTCGAGCAGCCAGGCCAGGGACCGGTGGGCCACCTCTTGGCGGGTTGCCGAGCCGTTGACCCCTTCCAGGCCG
>JALYXV010000112.1 GCA_030947025.1 Actinomycetota bacterium
GGTTTAGTCAACATGGCTTGGCGGCCACCCCGGAGGGATGAAATGCTGGTGGTGGTTGTCGGGTGGTCGCCGTTGTTTCCTTGCCGCTGTGAGCGCGTGTTTAGTCTGGCGTGGGGACCGTGAGGACCCTGGAGTGTCGCTTCGTGCACGAACCCTAGATTTCGTAGTCGCCGGGTCCTCCCCGACAGCCTCTGTTGGTTGCTGCGATAGAGGGGAGGATTGGTGAAGCGGATCAGGGACAAGGTGGCCGGGCTGGACGTGCATCGGGACACGGTGGTGGCCCGTTGTCGGGTAGTGGAGCCCGACGGTGAGGTGACCGTAGCCAAGGACACCTTCGCCACGACCCGCAAGGGCTTGGGGGACCTGGCGGGGTGGTTGACCGACGCCGGGGTGACCACGGTGGTGATGGAGTCAACCGGGGTGTACTGGCGGGCCGTGTACTACTCGTTGGAGGGCCTGTTTTCGGAGGTGTGGTTGTGCAACGCCCAGCACGTGAAGAACGTCCCGGGCCGCAAGACCGACTTGTCCGACGCCGAGTGGCTGGCGGATGTGGCGGCCCATGGGATGGTCCGGCCGAGCTTTGTGCCGGCGCCGGAGATCCGCGAGCTGCGCGAGTTGACCCGCTACCGCAAAACCCAGGTGGAGGGCCGGGCCCGGGAGATCCAGCGCCTGGAGAAGGTCCTCCAAGACGCCGGGTTGAAGTGGACCTCGGTCGCCTCGACGGTGTGGGGCGTCTCGTCGCGCCAGGTCATCGAGGCGCTCATCGCCGGCGAGCGCGATCCCAAGGTGCGGGCGGAGATGGCCAAGGGCCGGCTGCGTCCCAAGATCGCCCAACTGGAGGAGGCACTGTCGGGCCATTTCGGGGCACATCATGCCGTGGTGTGCCGCCAGGTCATCGACCACATCGATTTCTTGGACCGCTCCATCGCCAAGCTCAGCGAGGAGGTCACCGCCCGCCTCGTCCCTTTTGAGGCGGCGGTGGCGGTGATCTGCTCGGTGCCGGGTATCTCCAAGACCACCGCCGAGGTGATCGTGGCCGAGACCGGCGCGCACCAAAGGCAGCTACTACTCCGCCCTCTACAGCCGTGTCGCCCGCCGCAGAGGCCCCAACAAGGCGGCCGTCGCCGTGGCGAACTCCATGCTGGCCACCATCTGGCATCTGCTGTCCACCGGCGCCTACTACGTCGATCCCGGCGCCGACTACTTCCAGCTACGCCACGACCCCGCCATCGAAGCCAAACGGCTCGCGGCGCGCATCGAATCCCTCGGCTTCACCGTCACCATGACCGAAAAGGCGGCATAGCCCCTCACACCACCGACAACTGGGGCTCCTCACGGGCGAAAAGCAAAGCCTCGTCTCGCGCGCCCACATCGTTGACAGGCTTGAGGCATTTCACCCTAGGACGATGTGAGGCGGTCACCTCCTGGTCGGGAGTTCGAGCGTGGTGAGACGACTTGTAGCGGCGTCTTGCCTTGTCGGGCGTCACGCCGAGGAGGGGCCGTGCCTACCTTTTCGGGCGCTGTCGTTTCACCAAGCGACTGGGATCGGCTCGGTTCGCTTCGATCCGCTCGACCAGGTTCGTGTTGGCCAACATCGCCGCTTCCAGCTCGGTCATTACCACCGCGGGACGCAATGTGATCGTGCCGTCGGGGTCCACGCTCACCAGGTACCGGCGGTGCTCGTGTCGACCGATCCGCCCAAAGCTGGCCCGACGTCGTTCGTCCAGCTCCAGCACGACAGAGAACTCATCAGCCATGCCACCAGCGTACCCGTTCAACATGTGTTGAACCAGTTTCGGGTATTGCGGCTATCGGGTAACTGGGTAATTGGGCGACATGCTGGTAGAGTGGCCGGGTGGGTCAGCCCTACTTTGACGCCGACGCTGACGCCGCTCTGACCCGCCTGGAGAGCGATCCGAACCGGCGCCGCCTGCTGGCGGCAGTGACCGGGGTGCTGGATCAGCTCGAGGCTGATCCCGGTCACTGGAGGGTTCGCCGCACTCGGTTTAGCAATGGGCTGTGGAGCGTGTCCGTGGTCGGCGACGACGAGGAGTGGGTGATCCTGTGGGAACCCCACCCCGAAGATCCAGACGGTTTCGTGGTCCAGTACCTCGGCCCGGCCTCATTCTCCTAACCACCAGGGCTGGCGCACTGGTCTTTACGTAATGGGGCCATCTTGGCAGCCGTCCGTCACGCGCCAACGCCGCCACCGGAGGTATGGCCAGCCGGCCGACCTGGAACAGCCATTCTTCGCTCGCCGGCCCGTCCAGGATCGGCGGGTCCGAGAAGCCCCTTTCTACGAGCCTCGACGAGGAGACGGCCGACGTAGCCGGATGAATAGCCCAACTGCGCCGCTGCTACCTTGCGCGGGGCGTTGTGATCCAAGGCAACCGCGGTCCGGTAGGCGTCCACGACTTGGTGGAGCAATGCCTCCCGGTTAGTGCTGCGCGGCCGTCCCTGTCGGCGGGACATGCGGTCAAGTACGCGTCCCTGCCGCTCCGTCAAGGCCCGTCGAGATTCGGGATCACCCGAGTCATCGAAAGGTTCGAGCGCATCGCCTTCAACCAGGTTGAGCATCGGGACGGAATCGACCATGAGTTTGCGGATAGAGAGGCGGCGCAGGCTCGCACTCGTGATTGGGGACCCCCCCGGCCGGTGAGTGACAACCGCCTGTTCACAAACGAAGCGTCCGTGATCCACGGCTACGGACAACTTCACATGGAGGTCGTCGACGATGCACTCAACGTCCCATCGTTCTGGGAAACCAACGCCCTCGTCACGCCACAGAACCCAGCGCCGAGTACTGGATTGCACCTTGGTTCGCATTTCCCGGGGAACCACCGAGTCCGACGACACACCTCTGACGCTACTGACCATGACGGCAACCGTTACCCCAAAGTCCTCCCCACGAAGTGGTCTATAGCCAAGAGTCACAGCTTCGGACAAGTAGTGTTACCGTCGGGATGTGGAACCACAACAGTCACCCGGGAGCCGGCATCGAAGACGACCCCTCGTGTCGGTGTCTCAATGCCGGCATCGGGGACGGTCACCGAAGAAGAGCCCCAGAGGCGAAGACGCCCTTCGACCACATCCAGACGCCGGTTCCGT
>JALYXV010000144.1 GCA_030947025.1 Actinomycetota bacterium
CCCGACACCACTACCCCGGCCCCCGACAGCACTACCCCGGCCCCCCACGGCCCGGCCCGCCACGGCCCCGCCCCGCACGGCCCCGCCCACACCGCCCTCGCCCACGCCGCCAGTGGCCATCTCCGGGGCCGCCGGGCAGGGCGGGGCAGCGTGCTTGAGCTCGTCGAGCATTGACGATGGGCGGCTCCGGTCGCTCAGGACCACGACCTGGCTTTGGCATCGGGTCAGGGCCACATGGAGAACTCGACGCTCCTCCTCGACGTCCTCCGCCAGCCGGTGGGGCAGGATCCCGGCGTTCACCCCGAACACCGCCACCTTCTTCCACTCCATCCCCTTGACCCGGTGGACGGTCGACAGCGTCACACCGGCCCCGTCGCCCGACCAACCGTCGCGTGCCAGCCGCTCCCGCAACCAGGGCTCGAACGTGGCGACCTCGGGGTGCAGCCCCGCCACCTGCTCCAAGGCGTCGAGGTCGTCGAGATGGCTCGAACCCTCGCCGCCCCGGGAGCTGTCGAGCAGGCTCATTGCGCCACCCAAGCCGATGCCGTCCTTGATGACGGCCAGCACCGAGCGACTGGTGGCCCCGCCGGCCCGAGCCTGGCCCACCAGCACCTCCAGGTCGCCCACCAGCCATCCGACCTTGCTGGCCTCCTTGTCCGGCACCTGGGTGGCGATCGCCCGCAACGACTCGATGCCCCACCAGCTGCGCCGCCGCAGCCGGTCGCTGAACCACTGCGGGAGCCCCCGGCTCGGGCGCCGCAGGATCTCGACCACGTCCTCGGCCGCAATCCGGCCGTCCGCAGCGGCGGCTATCCGCACGTAGGCCAGTGCCGCCCGCAGGCCGGTCCGCCCGAGCACCTCCAGGCCCAGCACCGAACGCACGGGAATGCCCGCCTCGAGCAGGGCGACCTGAGGAGCCAGCAACAAGGCATTGACCCGGGTCAGCACGGCCACATCCGAAGGGTTGACCCCGGAGCCCAACCAGCCCTGCACCACCTCAACCAGGGCATCGGCACCCGATGCCGCCGGGTGGGTCACCACCCGGACGGCGTCGGCCGAGGGGGACGCCTCGGGCCCCGGGCGGACCGTCTTGGCTACCCGACGTTGGTTGTACGACAAGAGGTCGGCGGCCTGCCGGACGACCACGGCCGGGCAGCGGTAGTTGACCTCCAGGGGATGATCGGCCGCCCCGGGGAACAACTGCTCGAAGCCGATCAGGAAGGCGGGATCGGCACCAGCGTGGCCGTAGATGACCTGGTCGTCGTCGCCCACCCCGAACACGTCGAGCTGGGGCGCGGCCAGCAGCCGCAGAAGCAGCACATGGGCAGGGGTCAGGTCCTGGAACTCGTCCACCAGCAGGTGCCGGCAGCCCCGCTGGGCCCGCCGCCGGAAGGTCCCGTCCGCCAGCAACAACTCGAGGGTCCCATAGATCTGCTCGTCGAAGTCGACCGCTCCCGCCTCCTTCAGCGCGGCCCGGTAGGGATCGAAGGCGGCCGCCAGTCCGGGAACATCGTCCCGCCAACTCTCCACTTCCTCGGGATCACGCAAGCCCAGCCGGACCTCACCCAGCGCCTCCAGGTACGGACCCACGGGATCGGTGTTGGCCCGCTGCCGGCGGATGGGAACGAACCGCTCGATCAGCCGGCGCACCTCCCGCTCCTCCAGCAGCCGGGGAGCCCCGCCCCGCCCTTCGGCCAGCAACCGGTACCCCAGGGCGTTGAGGGTGCGCACCCGAGGGGCGACATCGGCCGTGCGCTCCTCCATCTCCTGCTGCGCCTTCTTGTTATAGGCAACGGCCAACACGATGTCGCGCTCGTAGCGCCGGTCGACGAGGAGGTGACGCAGTCGCTCGGTCAGCACCCGGGTCTTCCCCGATCCGGCCGGGGCGATGATCCGGGCCGGGCCGGCGCCGTGGCCCACGGCAGCCAGCTGGTCCGGCGCCAGGTCAGCCCGGGGCGGCGTGGGCCCGGGCACCAGGGCCGGGGCGCCCAGCTCCACCGATTCCCGGTGGATCAGGCCCAGCCCCCCGAGGTCCGGAGGGGAAAAGGGGGCCCGTGGGCCGCCGTCGATCCACGCCATCGTCCCGTCGGTCAACCGCACGTCGGCGGCCCCGTGCGGCTCAACCGGGGCTATTCCGTCCAGGCGGGTCGCCTTGCGGGCCCACCACCAAACCGGCGCCTCAGGATCGGTCCGAGCGTCATAGGTGTTGGCCCAGACCAGGAAGTGGAGCCGATCGAACCACGCCTCGAAGTCGGGCCCGAGCAGCCACGGCGGCTGGTCAAACGACACGGGCTCGCGAAAGATGGCGGGATCCACCGCCAGCTCCACGACCACCGGCGTGCGGCCCACCCAAGCCCGATGCAACTCGGCGACCACCACTTCCGGCTCGGCCAGGGCCGCATCGTCCACCCGGACCATCGGGGCACCGGCCCAGGCGGCGGGAACGGGCTGTCCGTGCAAGATCACCACCCCGCGCCCCAGCGCCGGCGGACCAGGACTACTCATCAGAGGTCGAGGCTAGGCCGCCCGTGCGACAGTAACTCCAAGCGCGCCGCGCTACTCCAGCCGGAACGGTTCGAAATCGAGCGAGACCGAGTTGATGCAGTAGCGCTGGCCCGCCGGCCCAGGCCCGTCGGGAAACACATGGCCCAGGTGGCCACCGCAGCGCCGGCACGTCACCTCGGTCCTGCGCATCCCCAACATCCGGTCCTCGCGCAACTCGACCGCCTCCGCGACCGCGGGCGACGTGAAGCTGGGCCACCCCGTCCCCGACTCGAACTTGGTCGTGGCATCGAAGAGCACCGCACCGCAGCCGGCGCAGCGGTAGGTGCCATCGTCGTGGTTGTCCCAGTACTTGCCGGTGAAGGCCCGCTCGGTTCCTTTGCGCCGCAACACCTTGAACTGCTCGGGCGACAGCTCGGCCTTCCACTGCTCCTCGGTCTTGGCGACCGTCTCCTCCGCGTCGGACATGCTCCGAGGGTACCCGCGGCCTCGCCCAACCGTCCCTACGCTGCCGTCGTGAGCCCGGCCGCCCCCGGCGTCGGACAACTACTGGCGCGCTGACAAACTGCCCGGGCGGCCGCCCGGACGCAGCGGCCGGCTGACCCGGAAAGCCTCATCCGGGCCAACCTCCTGCTCCGGCGCCCCGACCAGGAGCTGTGCCGGCTATGCGCTGCCCAGCTGCCCAGCTGCCCAGCTGCCCGCTGCAGCCCAGCCGCCCGCTGCAGCCGCCCGCTGCAGCCTTACTGTCCTACCGCCTCGACCGCCGCCACAGGCAGCCCGGCGACGAGCCGGGAACATCGCCAATCCGGCTGACGTTGTGCATACCGATGTAGATGCCCTAGTGTTGGGTTTGGTATCCCCGGTCAGTCGGGCGTCGATTGGTAAACTGGCAGTCTGCTGTCCCGGGTTTTCGGAGTCCTCGCAGTGAGCGGCAGGGGGCCGGGCCGAATGCGCGGCGCGAGGCGTCTTGGTGGGAATGGGCTTGGTGATGTTCGAAGCGTTGTCCTTGGACTTTGAGGCGCTCGTCGCGAATGACGCGGCGGGTGAGGCCACCTCCCTGGAGGTGGCGCGCCTGGAGGCCCAGCACGATGCCTGGGTGGCCACCTTGCGGAGGATGGCAGTCGACACCCACGAAGCCCTCCAGCGAGCCCGACAGCTGACCGGCCCCGAGCGGGACCAGGTGGTGGCCGACTTGAGCGAAGAGCGCCAACGGGTCACCACCGCCCTGCACCGGGTCGGCGGCGACGACTACGCCCTCGAGTTCGCAGACGCCGACGGTTTGGAGCCGGGTGGCTCATCCGGTCCCGACGGCGACGGTCCCGCCCCCCGGCACTCGATCGATCGCAGCGACCGCAGCCGGGACGCCGAGGAACCCCTTCCGAGCGGGCCGCCGTCCCTCCAGGCGTCATGGGCGGCAGGGCGCGTCGTACTGTGGGCGGGCGGTCCCGGCTCACCGCCGGTTCCTCTCGACCAACTGGGCGAGCTGATCGACGATGCCGGCGCCAAGCCGGTGCGCTGGGAGCCCCACGGCGGTGTCCCGCTGCCCGGCGGGGCCCGAGCCGACGCGATAACCGCGCCGGCTGGGCAAGCCCTCGGGTGGCTGGTCGGCGTGGGTAGCGGCCAGGTGGGCCATGACGTGGGCCCGAGCACGCGGTGGCTGGCCGAGATGGCCCGGTGGGCCACCGAACTCGTGGCCGAGGGCCGGATGGTGCCCCGGCTGCGCCGCACTCGTTCCCGGGAGACCGGTCCGACCGGTTCGTTTGCCGTGCGCTGGGTGCCGGCACTGATCGACACCGATCGCCTGGCGGCCATGGTCGCCCGCATGCCCGGCGCGGTGGGCGCCTGCTCGAGCAGCCAGCCCGCCGACGGTATGAGCCGGGCCGTGCTGGCTGGCATGGTCGATGCCATCTGCCGCGAGGGAGCGGCTCGGCTGGTGCTCCCCGCCGCCCCCCCAAGCGCCAAGACCCCGGTCGACCTGGCCGAAGGCGTGCTGGCGGCCCTGGGAGGCGCCCGCTTCGAGGCGCTCGTCGCTCTGGGCGAGGATCTGGCCGGGCGCATCGACCGGTGGAGCCGTTCGGTCACGGCGGAGACCGGCGTGAGCCTGGTGGTACGCCTGGCGCCACCCGACCGGGAAGGCGTATGGCTCTTGTCGGTGCTGGCATCGGGCGTGGAGACGGCGCTGGTGCCGGTCGAGGTGGCCATGGTCACCGCCGGGCGCGCCAAGCGGCTGGCGGTCGAACCGCAGCTGGCCCGCTTGGAACGGCTGTGCCCGGTTCTGGGCCGCCCGGGCGGTCAACGCCGGGGCGAGGTGGCGCTGTCCACCGACGAAGCGTGGAACCTCATGAGCGTCACCGGGCCGGTATTGGCCGCGGCCGGCTTCGAAGTGCAGGTCCCGCCCCTTTCCCGCCGTCGACCCACCCCGACCATGCGCATGTTCGCTGACGCCATCCCCCGCCAGACCGCGGTGGGTGCCCAGCAGCTGTGCCAGGTCCGCTGGTCGGTGGTGTTCGACGATGTCGAGCTCAACGCGGCCGACATCGCCAAGCTGGCCGCCGAGGCCCGACCCCTCGTGAAGTCCCGGGGCCGCTGGATCGAGCTCGACCGGGCCGACCTGCAGGAGGCGGCCGCCGCTTTGGCCGAGCGGGCCGCCTCCACCGAGCTTTCCGGCGCCGCGGTCCTGCGCCATGCCCTGGGGCTCGAGAACAGCATTCTGGCCGGGCCGGTATCGGTGGACGGCAGCGGATGGGCCGCCGACCTGTTGCGGGCCACGGCCGAGCCCCTGGCACCGGCGACCGAGCCCGACGGCTTCCGAGGCAAGCTTCGGGAGTACCAGGCCCAATCGCTGGGGTGGCTTTCCTTTCTCGATTCGGCCGGGCTGGGCGGGTGCCTCGCCCTCGACATGGGTTTGGGAAAGACCCCGACCGTACTCGCCCATCTGCTGGCGACCCGGGGTGAAGGGCCGGCCCTGGTGATCAGTCCCCCGGCCGTGCTCGGCAACTGGGCCGCCGAAGCGGGCCGCTTCTCGCCCGGGCTGAAGGTCGTGATCCATCACGGACCCGGACGGGCCGAGGGCGAGGCCCTCTCCAAGCTGGTCACCCGGTCCGACGTGCTCCTCACCACCTACGGCACGGCGGTGCGGGACGTGGACGACCTTGCCGGCATCGACTGGGCCCGGGTCATCGTGGACGAGGCCCAGACCATCAAGAACCCGGCCAGCGACGCTGCTCAGGCGCTGCGACGCATCCCGGCCCGCTCACGCCTGGCCCTCACCGGCACCCCGATCGAAAACGGCTTGGGCGACCTCTGGGCCATCCTCGACTTCGCCAACCCCGGCCTGGTCGGGGCCCGTCCCGCCTTCGTCAGCCAGCTGTCTCGGACGAGCGACGGCCCGGAGTCAGCGGCCGAGAACGCCCTGCGCGCCCTCAACGGCCTGCTGGTATTCCGACGGACCAAGGCCGAGCCCGCCATCGCCGCCGAACTCCCCGACCGCATCGACCAGCTGGATCAATGTTCGCTCACCCGAGAGCAGATCGGCCTGTACCAGGCCGTCCTGGATCGGCTGCTGGCCGAGGGGGCGGAAGACGATCAGTCCGCCCGCAAGGGCCAGATCCTGGCCGCCATCACCGCCCTCAAGCAGATCTGCAACCACCCCAACGCCTACCTGAACGCCGACTCGGGCGAGGGAATGGTGCTCGACGGCCGGTCCGGCAAGCTGACCCGCTTGGACGAGATCGTCGAGGCCGTGTTCGCGGCCGGCGAGCGGGTCCTCATCTTCACCCATTTCGCTCGCTGGGGCGAGCAGCTGGCCCGCTACCTGACCGATCGCACCGGTGTCCGTGTGGCCTGCTATCACGGCGGCCTGGCCACCGGAGTCCGGGACCGGCTGGTGGCCGAGTTCCAGCAAGGCCGTGGGCCGGGCGCCCTGGTCTTGTCCCTCAAGGCCGGGGGGGCGGGGCTCAACCTGACCGCAGCCAACCACGTGGTGCTGTTCGACCGCTGGTGGAACCCCGCCACCGAGGACCAGGCCCGGGACCGCTCATGGCGGATCGGCCAGACCCGAACGGTTGTCTGCCACCGACTGGTGTGTCCCGGAACGGTCGACGAGCGAGTCGAAGAAGTGGTGGCAGGCAAGCGCCAGATCGCCGACCTGGTCCTGCCCAAGCAGAGCTCCCTGGCCGACCTGGCCCCCGAGCAACTCCGGGCTGCGCTGGGGCTGCGGACCGATGCCCTGGTCGAGGACGAGCCGACCGGCTCCGAAGTCGGGACAAGAGAAGAGGAGGACGCGGCGTGAGCCGGCGCCGCCGCTCGAGTGGCATCCCTCCCGCCGACCGGCGGTTCTGGGGCAGCGACGAGTCCGAACCCGCTCCCGCGGCCAAGATCCGACCGACCCCCGACCCCGGGGCGCTGCCCCGGTCGCTCGGCACCCCGCCCCTGGCCGTCAGCCCGGCCACCGCCCGCCGCCACCTCGACGCGGTCTACGAAGAGGCGGTACGAGCCGCCACCGCCCTGGCCGCGGCCAACGGCCTGCTGGACACCGAATACTGGGAAGAGACCGTCCCGGTAGCACCGGGGCCGGAAAGCTAGCCCCACCGGGAGTCGCGGCCGGGATCCACCCCGACGCGGATGTCGCCAGGCCAAAGCCCGCGGACTTTGTGGGGCTGTGCACGTCTGTGGGGGTTGGATTGAAATAGCGACGGCAGATCCACACAAACGCTTGAAACCCCACAAAGGGCAGGCCAAGTCCCCCGACAGGCGGGTCTTTCCCCCCTCCTGCCTCAGCATCGGGACCGTAGCATCGGGATCGTGATCCGGGCCACGTTCGAAATCGAGCCGCCCGGCTCGGCCGAGACGCTCGCGCTACGGGCGTCGATCGGGATGGAGGGCGGCCCTGACTGGGCGAGGGGGCGGGTCGTGGCCGAGGGGGACGGCCGGGCCGTGCTGGAGTTCCCCGAGGCCAACTGGGGCACCAATGTGGCGGTGCTGTTCTCAGCACTCGTGGCCGGGGAAGGGGGCGAGACCGGGGCGATCACGCGGTGCCGTTTGGTGGGCCTGGAGCTGCCCGATGGCTTCCTACCCGGTCCCGCCTTCGGTCCCGCTGCCCAGGCCGCGCCGGTCGCGGTGGGCGTCATCGTCAAGCCGTCGCTCGGCCTGACCCCCCTCGAGGTGGGCGACGTGGCCCGGGCGGCGGTGGCGGGCGGAGCCGGCTTCATCAAGGACGACGAGATCCTGGGCGATCCCGGCTGGTGCCCGCTCGACGAGCGGGTGCGGGCCGTGGCCAAGGTGCTGGCGCCTGGAGTGGTGTACTGCGCCAATATCACCGGCCCGTCCGCCACCCTGGTCGACCGGGCCCGGCGGGTCGTGGACCTGGGCGCCACCGGCGTCATGGTCAACGCCTTCGCCCAGGGGATCGACACCGTGCTGGCGCTGCGCCAGGCGGAGATCGGGGTGCCCATCCTGGCCCACCGGGCGGGCAGCGGGCCGATCACCCGCAACGACCGATTCGGCGCCTGCGGGGCGGTGCTGGCCCGGCTGGCCCGGCTCTGCGGCGCCGACTACTGCATCGTCGGGGCCTTCGGGGGCGCCCTGTTCGAATCCGACGGCGAGGTGCGGGCCAACTTGGAAGCGGTCCGGGGGAGCTGCGGGGCAGTGCGGCCGGCCGTGGCCGCGCTGGGTGGCGGGATGGGGCCGGACAATGTCGCCTCCCAGGCCGAACGGGCCGGGGGGGCGGGGCTGGTGATGCTGATTGGCTCTCGGGGCTACCGGCACCCGGGCGGGATCGAAGGTGGGGTCCGGGCTGCGGTCGAGGCGCTGCGGTCGAGCGGCGGGCGCTCCAGCGGCGGGCGCTCCAGCGGCGGGCGACCGGGCACCGGCGAGGCCCCGTGACCGACAGCTCCGGGCGGAGGCCCATGCCGCCCACCATCGAGTGGCAGGGCGACCGGATCGTGATGATCGACCAGCGTCTGCTTCCCGGCGAGCTGGTGCTGCTGGCGGTGGAAACGGTCGACCAGCTGTGCACCGCCATCCGCTCGCTGGCCATCCGCGGCGCTCCCGCCCTGGGGGTGGCCGGTGCCATGGGCATCGCCCTGGCGGCGGCAACCGGCGTCCCCCTCGACGACGCCGCCCGCCGGCTCCTCGCCACCCGCCCCACTGCGGTCAACCTGGCGTGGGGGGTGCACCAGGCGCTGGCCGCGGCTGACCCGATCGCCGAGGCGCAGCGGCTGGCCACCGAGGACGTCCAACGCAACCGGCGGATCGGCGCCCACGGGGCGGGGCTGCTCCCAGCTTCGGCGCGGGTCTACACCCACTGCAACGCGGGCGCCCTGGCGTGCGTGGGATACGGCACCGCGGTCGGGGTCATCCGCGCCGCCCACGACCTGGGCAAGGCCCCCTCGGCATGGGTCGGTGAAACGCGACCGGTCCTGCAGGGGGCCCGGTTGACAGCGTGGGAGTTGTCGTGGCTCGGGATACCGGCGACGCTGGTGGCCGACGTGATGGCGGCGTCGCTGATGGCGGCGGGCGAGGTGGACTGCGTGATCGTGGGGGCGGACCGGGTGGCCGCCAACGGCGACGTCGCCAACAAGGTGGGTACCTACGGGTTGGCGGTGCTGGCCCGCCACCACGGTGTGCCGTTCTATGTCGCCGCTCCCACGTCGACTATCGACCTGTCCTGCCCCGATGGCCGGGCCATTCCCATCGAGCGCCGGGCCTCGGACGAGGTGACGGAGATGTCGGGCCGCCGGATCGCCCCGGCGGGCATGCGGGCGGAAAACCGTGCATTCGATGTGACGCCGGCCGCCCTTGTCACTGCCCTGATCACCGAGGAGGGTGTCACCGAGCCGGGCTCGCTAGCGTCGGCGTGATGGACCTCGTTCGCCTCTACTCCGATGCCCAGGCACGGGTCATCGACCTGGTCACTCCCCTCTCGCCCCCGGCCCTGGCCACCTGGGTGCCCGGCACGCCCCGGTGGAGGATCGAACAGCTGGTCGCCCATTTGACCGGCGTCGCGGCCGACATGGCGGACGGCAACAGCGAGGGTGCGGCCACCGAGCCGTGGACGACGCGCCAGGTCGAGGCGCGCCAGGGCCGCCTTCTGGCCGACTTGGTGGCGGAGTGGTGCCGGCGTACTCCTGAGGTGTTGGAGCTGCTGGCCACCCCCGGTCGTGTGGACGCGTGCGCCTTCGACCTGTTGACCCATGAGCACGACGTCCGGGGCGCGCTCGGCTTGGCCGGCCCGAGTGATCCCGACGCGGTAAAGGCGGTGACGGAGCGGGTGACACAGCGGCTCAACCATCTGGTGGGCAAGAACGGCCTGCCCGCCCTTCGGTTGGTCAACGACAACGACGCCTGGGTGTGCGGGTCCGGCGACGTAGTCGTGACCGGGGTGGCCACGACCACGGAATGGTTCCGGTCGTTGTTCGGGCGCCGCTCGGCGGGCCAGATCCTCACCTATACCTGGGAGGGCGATCCCACGCCGTACTTCGGGATATTCAACCTGTTCGGCCCCCTTCCCCCCGCGGATGTGGCCGAGGCGGGCGCCCCCGCACCGGGCGTGTGACGCCCGCCCGGTGGCGCTACGAGCAGCCGCTCGTGCTCCCGCACGAAGGACAGGCGAAGCAGCTGCCGGCCCGCTGCATCTGGACCCCGCACTGGTAGCAGTAGGGGGCGTCGACAGGCCGGGGACCGATGGCAGAACCGGCAGCCCCCAGGTCGTCCCCGGTCAACTCCTCCACGACCGATGAGCTCGGCGTCGTTGTTTCCTCGACCCCGGGCAGGGTCGGCTGGAGGCGCTCATCAGTGGTGAGAATGCCGAGCTCGGCTCGTTCGTCGTAGGTCAGGTAGTCGACCGCCAACCGGCGGAAGATGTAGTCGACCAGGGACGAGGCGATCCGAAGCTCGCGGTCGTCGGTCATGCCGGCCGGTTCGAACCGCATGTTGGTGTACTTCTTGACATAGGTGGCCAGGGGCACGCCGTGCTGGAGCCCCAAGCTGACGGCCACTGCGAAGGCGTCCATGATCCCGGCCAGGGTCGAGCCCTGCTTGGAAACCTGCATGAACACTTCGCCCGGTCGACCGTCGTCGTACTCGCCCACGGTGACGTAGCCCTCGCAGTCGGCGACCCGGAACTTGAAGGTCATCGACCGGCGCTTGCGGGGCAGCCGCTCGCGCACCGGCTGCTTCACCACGACCGTCTGGCGCTGGAGCGCCTTTTCCAACTCGGCCACCTTCAGGGCCAGCTCGGCGTCGTGGGCTTCCGCCTCGGACGTCTCGGGATCGGCCAGCGCCTTCTTGGTCGTGGCCAGCGGCTGGGCCACCTTGCAGTTGTCCCGGTAGATGGCAACCGCCTTGAGCCCGAGCTGCCACGCCTCGATGTGCAGCTGCTCGACCTCGTCGATCGTTGCCTCCTCGGGCAGGTTGACGGTGTTGTGGTTGACGATGCCATTGCCCACGAACGCCTGGGTGGTGGGCACCGAGAGGTCGAATACTTCTCGCTCCCCCGCGAAACCGACTGACTCAACCGGGCTGAAGTGCAGGTTGTCCTCCAACACCGTGCGCAGCCATTGGGGCAGGCGGACCCCGGTGAGGGCGGCCACCTGTTGGAGCGAGCGCCGGCTGACACACATGGCGCGGGGGTCGCTCAGATAGCTGAAGTCCGAGCGCTGGTTCCGGGGCACCAGGCGGTACAGCTCATAGGGCGAGATGCCGGGGACCACGTCGGCGCAGTTGCGGCTGGTCTGACCGCCCAGACCATGGAGCGCCTGGGCGAAGGCGGCTTTGTGGGGATCGGGGAACGGCACCATGGTCAGGAGGTCGTGGGCCTGTTCGCCCACCGCGAAAACCTCGTCATAGGGCCGGCCGTCGGCCTTGCGATACCGGGTGGCGCGTTCGTGCACGATGCCGAGATTGGTGAGGATCGCCTGGAGATCGTCCAGGAGACCGGGCGACTCCGAGCTGATGGCCCACTTGGCGGTGCCGCACATGGTGACGTCGGCCGCGAGGAACAGGCCCTCGAGGTAGGCCAACACCATCTCCCGGGGCGAACGCAGCACCGCGTCGGGAATGCGCTTGTGGATGGCGCACTGGCCGCAGCCCAGGCCGTCTATGAGCTCCACGGCCGCCTGCGACCGGAACTCGACTCGGGCCACGCCCCGGCCCTGACCGGGCGGGCGGATCGTGGCGGTCACGGCGAAGACCCGCTCGATCGCGCCGGTCAGACGCTGGAGAACATCTGGGACGTCGCAGTTGATGTACGCCGCCCAGCCACCCCCAGCCACCCGGCCGGCCGCGGCGTAGGCGCCCAGCACAAAGGCCATCTCGCTCGACATCTCGGCCGGGGTCCGGGCCGCGGTCTCGGACTCACCCGCGGTGTCGGTCGGGGCCGAGCAGAGGAGGTCGAGCCGGGCCGGCAACACCGACCAGAGGTCGTCGCCGTATTGGGTCGAGACATACTCGCCGACGGCGATCTCGTCGAGCCGGCGCCATTCCAGCCCATCGCGGCCGGACACCAGCAGGCGGTGGTTGGGGGTCCCGGTCACCCGGTGGCCGGAGCGAAGGACGACCGAGGTCACCGGCCGGACCCCTCCGTAATAGAAGGCGTCGGTCTTCTGGGGCCCCGAAAGGGAAGCCACTTCTCGGACGTCGTTGCGGTAGCTGTCGGGCTGCTCGCCCCGGTACAGGCTGCCGATGCGAACTAGGCCCTCCGCGGTCGACAGCAGGGTGTCGCCCGTCACGCACTTGGAGATGGCGCCCGATATGAAGGGCTGGACGGCCGCCATCATGCGCACATGACCCCGGTAGTGGATGGTGTTGTCCCCCATCGAGCAGGCAAAGACGGGCAGGTGCTCGGCCTTGAGGGCGGGCGCCCCGAGGATCGACTTGTGCGTGTCGATGTGGGCGATGATGGCGTCGACCTGCGAGCGGTCGTAACCCAGGCGGCGCAAGGCCCGGGGAACGGTCTGGTTGACGATCGACATGGTCCCCCCACCCACCAGCTTCTTGGTCTTGACCAGGCCCAGATCAGGCTCGATGCCCGTGGTGTCACAGTCCATGAGCAACGCGATGGTGCCCGTCGGGGCCAGGACCGAGGCCTGCGAGTTGCGGACGCCGTACTGCTCGCCCACCTCGACCGCCGCGTCCCACGACTCCTGGGCCGCGCCCAGCAGCTCCGTCGGGACCAGTTCCTCGTCGATGCCCGCCACCTCGTCGCGGTGCATCCGCAACACATTGAGCATGGCGTCCCGGTTGTCGGTGTACCCCGAGAACGGGCCCATGCGGGCGGCCGTACGCACCGACGTGGCGTAGGAGTGGCCGGTCAGGAGAGCAGTGATGGCCGACGCCCAGGCCCGCCCTTCATCTGAGTCGTAGGGGACGCCCTGGGCCATCAGCATCGCCCCCAAGTTGGCGTAGCCAATGCCCAGCTGCCGGAAGCGCCGCGAGGTCTCGGCGATGGCCTCGGTCGGGTAGTCGGCGTTGCCCACCAGGATCTCCTGAGCCGTGAACACCACTTCGGTCCCGGCCTTGAATCCCTCGACATCGAAGCTGTCGTCGTCCTCGAGGAAGGTGAGCAGATTGAGCGACGCCAGATTGCATGCTGAGTTGTCCAGGTGCATGTACTCACTGCAGTTGCGCACGACCAGCCCATTGACCACGTACGAATGGTTGCGGGGCTCGCTCAGGTTGTAGGTCGTCTCGCAGCCGTCCTCGACTCGATCGACCAGGTGCGCCGACGTATCGGCCCGGGGAAAGCCTGGCCCTGGTTCGGCTACCGGTCGTCGAAGGGCATCGACCTTCCGTGGGATCGAGAAATCGATGTGGCGGGCAAACGCGGGAATCGACGAAGAACTGATCCGAAGGTCCCAGCCGGTACGGCCGGGTTGCTTCTTGATGGTGCTGCTGATTCCGAAGGTGGTCAACAATCTTTGGGCGTCGACCAGTAAGGCTCGGGAAGCAGAGCGCAGGCCCACGTGACAGCCACTGACGTCGTCGCTTCCGACCCAGCCATCCGCATCAAACAGACCTTGCAGGAACGCGGCCGCCATCTCTGGCGGTGCCTGCATCACCGACCACGGCACCGACTTCGACGTCCCCTTGGCGGCATCCAGGCCGAGAGAGCGGAGGAAGTCGACGGCTGGCCGCCGGGTCAACCGCAGCTGGACGCAACCGTTGGCCTGGTTGCTGCGCTGGGGCGTGACACCTCCGTTGATCCAGGTGACAAGCTCGCGGTGGCGGGGCAGCACGAAGTCGCGGTCCTCGGCGGCCCCGTACTCCGACGCCAACGTTTGATCGCTCGTCGCCGAGCTGTCGGCCACCAGCCAGCCCAGGTAGTGAGCCAGGTCGACGCTCCATTTCTCGGGGAGCTGGATCGGGGGGCGGTGGTCGCCGAGTCGCCGATAGGTCGCAGGGTCGGTCGACACCGGCAACGCCAGGTCGGCACCGACAGCCGGCGCGGCCACGTCCAGCACCTTCACCGAGTCGTCAGCGGTGAGGTCCCGGGCTTCGACATAGCCCCGGTTGACCGTGAACAACCGGTGGTTGGCCGTGCACCGCAGCTCCATCCCGTTGTCGAAGCGCAGCTTCACGATCTCGTTGGTCCCGGTGATCATCAGGGCGGTGGGCGTGGTGAGCTCAACACGCGGCGCGGGCGCCTCGGGGCTGGTTGCTTCGTGGGTATAGACGGAGAAATCTTCTCCGTCGTTGGCCCGGGCGAACAGTTCCTTGAAGGGAATCAGGCCCTTGTCGGTGTGGACGATTGCGTCACCGGGAAAGCAAGGGTTACTGCCGTTGATCCGACCCGCCTTGGGTGCCGTGTGCCAGCGGTTGATGGTGGTGTCGAACTGCATCCCCGGGTCGGCGCACTCCCACGCCGCCTTGGAGACCTGGCGGAACAGGGCGCGGGCCTTCACCGTTTGCAGCGTCTCGCCCGTCGTCACCGACCTCAGGTGCCAGTCGTCGTCGGCCAGCACCGCCTGCATGAACTCGTCGGTGACCCGGACTGAGTTGTTGGCATTCTGATACTGGATCGAGTGGCTGTCCTTGCCGTCCAGGTCCATGTCGAAGCCGGCATCGCGCAGGGCTCGGGCTTTGCGCTCCTCGACCGCCTTGCACCAGATGAAATCCTCGATGTCGGGATGGTCGGCGTTGAGGATGACCATCTTGGCGGCGCGACGGGTCTTGCCCCCGCTCTTTATTGTTCCCGCCGACGCGTCGGCGCCCCGCATGAAGCTCACCGGCCCTGACGCGGTCCCCCCACCGCGCAGGCCCTCCTTGGACGAACGGATCCGGGACAGGTTGATGCCCGAGCCCGACCCACCCTTGAAGATGGTCCCTTCCTCGACGTACCAGTTCAGGATGGAGCTCATCGAGTCGTCGACCGACAGGATGAAGCAGTTGTGTACCCGCAAGTTGCCGCTCAGGTATTCCCCGCTTTCCGTCTGGATGTCGTAAACGTCCATCTCACCCAGCAGTTCGACACCTTCGATCTCCAGCTCGACGACGCCATCGGCGTGCAGCCGACCGGCCACTCCCGCCTCGGCCACGCGCCGCCACGTGATCTCGCCGTCACCCCCTGCGTCCGTCCGGTGCCAGGTCAGGTGGTCTCCGGGCTTCAACGCCTCGGCGGGAACGAAAGACCCGCAGCCGTCTCCGCTTGCACGCCACACCAGGTGGTCAGGCGTGACATCCAGTCTCAAGCCTGCCTTGGTGTGGATCCTCAGAACCGGCTTGCGCCCGTTGGCCTTGACCGCCACGACCTTGGTCAGGCCGTGAGCATCAAAGACCTTGGTGCCGGCACCCCCGGCCTCGACGAGCTCGCCGATGGGACGGAGACCCTGCTCGGTGCACACCATGGCGTCATAGGGCTGGCACGCCGAGGCCTGCTGAGGTACGCCCTTGACGCCGATGTTGAACCACACGGGCGAGTTGAACGCCGCCCGCTGATGGATGATCAGATAGCTCAGTTCGTCACGGAACGCCTCGGCCTCGTCATCGTCGACGAAGTATCCGCCCTTGCGACCCCATTCGGTGATGGTGTCGACTACCCGACGGGTGACCTGCTTCAGCGACCACTCCCGATCCGGGGTGCCCAGCGTCCCCCGGAAGTACTTCTGGGCCAGGATGTTGGTGGCGTTCACGCTCCACCCTGACGGCACCTCGACACCGAGCTGCTCGAACGCCACCGCTCCTGTGAGGAAGTTGGCGATGCGGGCGTCCCGCCGCTCCCACCGAACAGTGTCGAAAGGGTCGGTCCCGGCCGACGTGAAGTGACGGTGGATCCCGATCCCTATTCGCTCGGGCGCAATTGCCATCTTCAAAAACCTCCCTGCGTGGTTGGTCCGCCTGCCCGGCCGTCGTGCTGCAACCACAACCCGTTGTGGTGCCGTCCCCCCAGGCCACATGGAGACGCGAGATGTGGGTTATATTACATCATCGTAGTTCCATGGATGTCAATCGTTCTGAGCAGGAACTGGGGAAGCTCCGCGATCTCCCCCAACGGTAGGGATCCCACCCTGTGAACAACGAGGGGAACAACGCTGTGAATTCCGGTAGTTGTCCACAACCCCACTTCAGAAATTTTCAGACACTTCCGGTTTGAAGGGTCGCCAGGCGTGGGTACCGTTGAGGTAACCGCCGAAGCTGCCCCCTCGGCGGTGTCACCCTGGCGCAGGCCCCCTCAGTCCCCGCCCCTTCGACGAGGGGGCCGCGCTAGGGCTAATCCACCTCGGATCGGGGTGGCGCCCGACGCGGTACGGTGCGCCGCCATGGCCGCGGTCATCGCCATCGATGCCGGGACCACCGGGGTGCGGGCGCTGGCGGTCAACGAGGCCAGCGCGGTGGTCGCCTCTGCCTACCAGGAGTTTCCCCAGTACTTTCCCCGGCCGGGCTGGGTCGAGCACGACGCCGACGAGATCTGGACCGCGGTCCGAGAGACCGTTGCGAGCGTGGCCGCGGTCCTGACCGAAGCACACACCTCCATCGCCGCCGTCGGGATCACCAACCAGCGGGAGACGGCGCTGGTGTGGGACCGCCGCACCGGCCGCCCGCAGCACCGGGCGATCGTCTGGCAGGACCGTCGTACCGCCGCTCGTTGTGAGCAACTCGCGGCCCAGGGCCGCCTCGACCTGACCGCCAGCAGACCGGTCTGGTCCTCGACCCGTACTTCTCGGGAACCAAGCTGGAGTGGCTGATCAACGAGGGCGACGTGGTCCGGGGCCCCGATCTGGCATTCGGAACCGTCGACAGCTGGATCATCTGGCAGCTCACGGCCGGATCGGTCCACGCCACCGACCCGTCAAACGCCAGCCGCACCATGCTCTACGACCTACGCCGCCAGGCGTGGAGCGAGGAGCTCCTCGCCCTGTTCGACATCCCGGCCGGCTGCCTCCCCGAGGTCCGTCCGTCGAGCGGGACGCTCGGCGTCACCGCCTCCGACGCCATTCCGGGCCTGCCGCCGGGCGTCCCGGTCTCGGGTGTGGCGGGCGACCAGCAGGCCTCCCTCTTCGGCCAGGCGTGCTTCCAGCCGGGCATGACCAAGAACACCTACGGCACGGGAAGCTTCGTCCTCATGAATGTAGGGCCCAGCTGCCCGGCTCCGGTCGAGGGCCTCCTGACCACCGTCGCCTGGACCCTCGAGCGCCCGGCGGCAACGGCCTACGCCCTCGAAGGCGCCATCTTCGTCACCGGCGCAGCCGTGCAGTGGCTACGGGACGGCCTCGGAATCATCGCCGAAGCGTCCGAGATCGGTCCCCTGGCCGCGTCGGTGGACGACAGCGAGGGCGTGTACCTGGTTCCTGCCTTCACCGGCCTCGGGAGCCCATGGTGGGATCCTTACGCCCGGGGCACGATCGTCGGGCTGAGCCGGGGCAGCGGACGAGCCCAGCTGGCCCGGGCGGTGGTCGAGGCCATGGCGTACCAGACCAGGGATGTCGTCACGGCCATGACGACCGGCTCGGGCACGCTGGTCACCAGTCTTCGGGTCGACGGTGGCGCGTCGGTCATGGACCTGCTGCTCCAGCTGCAAGCCGATCAGCTCCAGATCCCCGTGGCCCGATCCCGCGTGGCCGACACCACCGCCCTCGGGGCCGCCTACCTGGCCGGGCTGGCCGAGGGAGTCTGGGGTTCGCTCGAGGAGTTGGCATCATTATGGGGTTCCGACGCCGAGGCCAAACCGCAGCGTCAGCATGACGCCCGCTATGAGCAATGGCGCCGAGCCGTCGATCGAGCCCGAGGCTGGGCCCGGGACTGACATCGAGGCTCGAGGCCGTCCCCGACGAGGCACAGGACCAAGGACCTCAGGTCGGGACCGACACCCCGACCCCATGCGGTGGCCGCTCCGGTTGGCCGCAGCCCTCCTGGAAGCAGCGGCGGTAACCCTGGGGGGTGTTGCGCACGATCCGTTGGAAATGCTGGCGCAGGTTGGCGGCCGTCCCCAGGCCACAGCGGGTCGCGATCAGCTCCACCGCCAGGTCGGTCGTCTCGAGGAGCCGCTGGGCCAACAGCACCCGCTGGCGAAGCAGCCACTGATGGGGCGTGGTCCCGTGGATGTCGCCAAACCGGCGGGCGAACGTGCGGGGGCTCATGGCCGACCGGGCCGCCATGTCGCTGACAGACAGGTCGGCGTCGAGGTGCTCCATGACCCAGGCCAGCGTCTCGGTGAACGGGTCGCAGGCGGACAGACCGGCGACCGGCTGGGCCACGAACTGGGCCTGCCCGCCCGCCCGATGGGGCGGCACGACCATGCGCCGGGCCACAATGTTGGCCGCCTCTGCGCCGTAGTCGAGGCGCACGACGTACAGACACAGGTCGATGCCGGCGGCGGTGCCGGCCGAGGTGAGGATGTCCCCGTCGTCGACGTAGAGGACGTCGGGGTCTACCTTTACCAACGGGTATTTCTGGGCCAGCTGGTCGGCGTGCATCCAATGCGTCGTTGCCCGCCGGCCGTCGAGCAGCCCCGCCGCGGCCAGCACGAAGGCGCCCGTGCACACGGACATGATCCGCGCCCCGCGCCGGTGGGCCTGGCGCAGGGCCTCCAACAACGGCTGGTTGTTTTCTCCGTTGCCGGCGGGGACCAAGATGGTGTCGGCCCGCCGCAGTGCCTCGAGCCCGTAGGGCGTGCCGATCGTGAAACCGGTGTTGGCTTTGACCGGCGTCGGGCTGGCGGCGCACACCTTGAACCGGTACCAGGGAGCGCCGATGTCGGCGCTGCGGTCGATGCCGAAGACCTCGCACGCCACCGCGAACTCGAAGGGCGACACCCCGTCAAATACCACAGCGGCCACGGTGTGGCGACGGATTTTCTTGGCAGCTTCCTTGCGCATAGTGGCTATTCTGCCACTCTTCAACCGGTTGCGCCAGGTTCACAATGGTTACATGTTCGTCGTTTATTGCTCCGGCCATCGCAGCCAGGTGTTGCTCTCCACCGAATCCATCGAGGAAGTCGTCAACCGACCCGACGGGGTCGAACTCCGCTGGTGTTGCACCTGCGGCACCACCGGTCGCACCCACATGCGGGGCCGCCCCATCTCAGTGGCAGGAGCAGCGTGATGCACCCGGACATGATCTCCGCCCTGAGCGCAACCCACCGCGCCGACCTCCTCAACGAAGCCGCCAATCAGCGATTAGCTCAAGAGGCCCGGACAACCCGCCCCAAGTACCACTGGCACCTAAGGAGCCCGATCGCACGCCGCCCCGCCCCGCCGGTAGGAGATGCAGCAGCCCTCTGCCCCTAAGCCCAAGCAGGAGGCGGCGGTCGAGTCGCGGAGGCTCGACGTTCCCC
>JALYXV010000161.1 GCA_030947025.1 Actinomycetota bacterium
GAGGCTGCTCCGGGCCCTGCACCAGTTGCGTACCGACGTCCTGGAGCCGGCGCCGGGCGTGTTCACCGGGATCCTGGCCGGACTGGCCGAGGCGGGCGAGCAGCGGGCGATCCACTCCCGCCTCCGGGGCCACCGGGCCGCCTACATCGGCGGGGTGGCGGTCGCCACCGCGGCGGCGGGGGCGGCCGGGGCGGTCGTGCTGGTGTCCCGGGCCTCCCGCCGCAAGATGCGGTTGGCAGGCTGAGCTCGACCACGGAGCGGGCCGACTGCCGGTCGGTCAGGACAGGGCTGGTGCTATCCTCTCTCCCGGGAGAACCCCGTCCCGTAGGGCAGTAGCTCAATTGGTAGAGCACCGGTCTCCAAAACCGGCGGTTGGGGGTTCGAGTCCCTCCTGCCCTGCTCCCCGACCCCGTGCAGGAAGGCCACGCACGTGAGCATGAACCGAGAACAAAAGCGGCTGCTGCAGCGCCAAGGTCAGATCGGCGCGGACGGCGCCCCGGTGTCCCGTCGGCGGGAGCAGGCCCGACCGCTCGCCGCGCCGCCCGCCCAGCGCCGGACCGGCCCTCGCGAGTTCCTCCACGAAGTCAATGTGGAGCTCCGCAAGGTGGCCTGGCCCACCAAGGCCGAGACCATCAACTACTCGGCGGTGGTACTGCTGACCCTCGTTGTGGTGGGCCTGGTCATTTTCGGCCTGGACTACGTGTTCAACAGCATGGCCCGTTTTCTCTTCAAGTGATGAGCGACCAAGATCGAGACCTGATGACCGACGTTCTGCCCTCTGATGACCAGCCCGACGACGAGCCCGCCCTGACCGAGAGCGAGCTGCTCGTCGCCGACGAGCTGCCGATCGAGCCCCCCGTGGTGGAGAGCCCCTACGACCGCTCCGGGCAATGGTTCGTCGTGCACACTTATGCCGGTTATGAGAACAAGGTCAAGTCGAACCTCGAGAGCCGCATCGCCTCCATGAACATGGAGGAGCGCATCTTCGAGGTCGTGATCCCGGTCGAAGATGTCATCGAGTTCAAGAACGGTAAGAAACAAGTGGTGTCCAAGAAGGTCTTTCCTGGCTACTTGCTGGTTCGTATGGATCTTGATGACGATTCGTGGTACGTGGTCCGCAACACCCCGGGTGTGACCGGATTCGTCGGTTTGGGCGCCCGTCCCACGCCGCTCTCCCGCAAAGAGGTCGAGAGCATCTTGCAGGTCAAGGTGGACGGCCAGGAGACCACCAAGAAGGGGCGGCCCCGGCTGGAGTACGAGGTCGGCGAGTCAGTGCGCGTGAAGGAAGGCCCCTTTGCCGACTTCACCGGTACGATCGCCGAGATCAACGAGGACCAGCTCAAGTTGAAGGTCCTCGTCAACATCTTTGGCCGTGAAACACCAGTCGAGCTCGAGTTCGCGCAGGTCGCGAAGCTGTAAGGAGTCCTAAGTCATGGCCAAGCGCCGCGTTACGGCGATCGTGAGAATCCAGTTGCCCGCGGGCAAAGCCACCCCGGCCCCGCCGGTCGGCACCGCCCTCGGGCCCCACGGCGTGCAGACGATGGAGTTCTGCCGCCAATACAACGCTGCCACCGAGGACAAGGTGGGCCAGATCATCCCGGTCGAGATCACCATCTTCGAGGATCGGTCGTTCACCTTCATCCTCAAGACCCCCCCGACGCCGGTGCTGCTGCGCCAGGCGGCCGGCCTCGACAAGGGCTCCAACACGCCCGGCCGAGCCGTGGCCGGCGTGGTGACCGCCAGCCAGGTGGCGGACATCGCCAGTACCAAGATGCCTGACCTCAACGCCAACGACATCGACGCGGCTGCCCGCCAGGTCCGGGGTACCGCCCGTTCGATGGGCATCAAAGTCGAGGGATAGATAAACCACATCCGACGCTGAGGGTGACCTCGCCTCAGGTCGGCAACCGGAGAGGGAGGCATCATGCCGAAACATGGAAAGAAGTATCTCGACGCCAAAAAGGGCTTCGACCCACAGCAGTCCTACGCGCCCGGGGAAGCAGTCGACCTGGTCAAGAGCCTGGCGCACGCCTCGTTCGACGAGACCGTCGAGTTGGCGGTCCGCCTCGGGGTCGACCCTCGCCGCGCTGACCAGGTCGTCCGGGGCACGGTGTCGCTACCCGCGGGCACCGGCAAGCCCGTTCGGGTCGCCGTCTTCGCCGCGGGCGAGGCAGCCGAAGCGGCGCGGGCGGCCGGGGCGGACATCGTTGGTTCCGACGATCTCGTCGCCCGGGTCGACGGCGGGTTCATGGACTTCGACGTCGCCATCGCCACCCCGGACCTGATGGGTCAGGTGGGCCGGCTGGGTCGCAAGCTCGGGCCCCGCGGCCTGATGCCCAACCCCAAGACCGGGACGGTCACGCCCGACGTGGCCCGCGCCGTCACCGAGTTCAAGGGCGGCAAGGTCGAATACCGAGCCGACACCCGCTCACGGGGCGTGGTCCAGGTACCGATCGGCAAGGTCAGCTTCGGCAAGGACAAGCTGCTGGTGAACTTCCGGTCGGTGATCGACGAGCTCAACCGGGCCAAGCCGGCCGCGGCCAAGGGCCGGTACATGAAGTCGGTGGCGGTGTCGTCAACCATGGGCCCAGGGATCGACATCGACGTCAACCGGCTGCGCGTCACCGACGAAGAGCTGGTATCCACCACCTAACGAGGTTTTTTGTGGGGATCTATTGCTCTGTGTGCATCTTCCATGATTATTCGACGGCAGAAGCACGCAAAAGCGTAAGCCCCCACAGAGTGTGGGTGGACCTGGGCTAAACTGACCGTTTTCGAAGTCCACAACGCCGAAGACATCCGGTGCGCCCATGGGCGCGTAAGTCCTGACGAGGCGAACGGGTTACCCCTCCGGGTTCTGTTCGCTCGACTGTCCGAATGTCAGCGAACGAACGAGAGGAGGTGACCGATGGACAACCCGAGGGCCGAGAAGGTGGCGGTGGTGACGGAGGTGCGTGAGCACTTCCAGCGATCCAGCGCCGCCATCCTCACCGAGTACCGCGGTCTCACCGTGAAAGACCTTGCTGGCCTCCGGCGGACCCTTCGTGAGGCCGGCGGCGAGTACAAGATCTACAAGAACACCCTGGTTCGCTTCGCCGCCGCTGACATCGGCATGGACGAACTGGCCGGGCTGCTGGTGGGGCCGACTGCGATTGCATTCGTCGACGGTGACGCCGCCGCGGTCGCCAAGGCGCTGCGGGATTACGCCCGAACCAACCCCAAGCTGACCGTCAAGGGCGGCGTTCTGGGCAACAAGCTCATGTCGGTGGCCGATGCCACCGCGTTGGCGGATCTGCCGCCGCGGGAAGTTGTGCTGGCCCGGTTGGCGGGCGCCCTGGCGTCGCCCATGCAGACCTTTGCCGGGCTGCTCTCGGCTGTTCCCCGCAGCTTCGCTTACGGCCTCAAGGCGCTCATCGAGCAGCGAGGCGGCGTCGACGCTGCTGACACTGAGGATGCAGCCTCGAGCCCGGTGGCGACAGGCACGTCGGTTCCGGTCGATGGGGAAACCTTGACCTCCACCGACGAGCCCGCCGCCTCTGTCGACTCGGCCCCGCCGGCTGTTGCCGAGCCTGCGGTTGCCGAGCCCGAGCCTGCGGCGGCCGCGACGGAGTCCGAGCCAGCTGCGGCTGCGGTCACTCCTGCGGCAGAGGTCGAGCCCAACGTCTCGGCCCCGTCCGACGAGCCGGTTGCCACGGTTGCGCCCGACGAAGGTCCTGCGGCTGCGCCCGCACCCGGGGCTGGGCCCGAGGATGGGCCGGTGGCTGCGGTCGCGCCCAATCAGATTGAAGCGGCCCAGCCTGAAGCGCCACTGGCCGGAGCCGCCACGCCCGATCCGGAACACCCCGCTCACTGACCGACCCTGCCCACCCTTTTACCCCCGTAAGGAGCATTGACACCATGGCAAACAAGGCAGAGATCCTCGATTCCATCGCCAATATGACCGTTCTCGAGCTATCCGAACTGTTGAAGGAGTTCGAGGAGAAGTTCGGCGTCACGGCCGCCGCACCGGTCGCCGCCGCACCCGCGGGCGGGGGCACGGCTGAGGCCGCCCCCGAGGTGGAGGAGCAGGACGAGTTCGACGTCATCATCACCGGCGCGGGCGAGAAGAAGATCCAGGTCATCAAGGAGGTGCGTTCGCTCACCAGCCTCGGTCTGAAGGAGGCCAAGGATCTGGTCGACAGCGCCCCCAAGGCCGTGCTCGAGAAGGTCACCAAGGAAGAGGCCAACAAAGCCAAGGCCCAACTCGAGGCCGCGGGCGCGAGCGTCGAACTGAAGTAGTTCGCGCCGGTTTGGCGGCAAACCCTTGACCGGGGCCAGCCGCTGGCCTACCCTAAGCCCTGAAGAAGCGCCCGAAAGCGGTTGCCTTTCTTCGCGCGCTGACTTACACTAGTCAGTTGCCGTGCTCGTCTGTTCTGCGCACCCCCGTGCTTTGCTCGTGGATCTCGCGCGCTCTTACGGCTCCCGATCTGCCTTCCGCGTCTCATTCTGAGGAGTAGGCCTTTGCCGTCACGTCCGCTCACCCGGGAGCGCTTTTCTTTCGCCAATCTCGACGAGGTCTTGCCGCTCCCGGATCTGATCTCTATCCAGCGCGATTCCTTCAAGTGGTTCCTTGAGAAAGGTCTGGCTGAGACCTTCCACGACATCAGCCCGATCGAGGACTTCTCCGGCTCGTTGAAGCTGATCCTCGACTTCGACCCGGACGATCAGGACCTGCGCCCGCCGCCGAAGTTCTCGGTGGAGGAGTGCAAAGAGAAGGACATGACCTACGCGGCCCCCATCTTCGTGCGGGCCCAGTTCCAGAACGCCAACACGGGCGAGATCAAGGAGCAGACCGTCTTCATGGGGGACTTCCCCATGATGACCGACAAGGGCACCTTCATCATCAACGGCACCGAGCGGGTCGTGGTGTCCCAGCTGGTTCGTTCGCCCGGCGTCATCTTCCAGCCCGGCCGGGACGTCAAGACCATCGTGACCGGGACCATCCACCCCTACCGCGGTGAGTGGATCGAGTTCGATGTCGAGGCCAAGCCCGGCAAGGACATCACCGCCGGCTCCCGGGTGGCGCGCAAGCGGCGGCTGTCGCTGTTCGTGTTGTTGCGGGCCATGGGCTACACCGACGAGGCCTTCCTCGACCGGTTCGTGCGCCATTTCGACTTCCTCGAAGGACAGTGGGAGAAAGAGCGGGACCTGGCGCCCACGCAGGAGGAGGCGCTACTCGAGATCTACAAGCGGGCCCGGCCCGGTGAGCCGCCGAGCATCGAATCCGCTCGGGCCTATTTCGAGAACGCCTTCTTCAACCCCAAGCGCTACGACCTGACGCGGGTCGGGCGTTACAAGCTGGATCGCAAGCTGGGACCGGAGATCGCCAAGGCGTCGGACCTGTTCGGCATCGATCTGGAGCGGCCCGAAAAGGGCCAGGGTGTGCTGTCGCGCAGCGAGATCGTGGCCGCGTGCTGCTACCTGCTCCACCTGGCCAAGGGTGAGCCGGGCTACCGCCTCGACGACCAGGACCACTTCGCCAACCGGCGTATCCGCTCGGTGGGCGAGTTGATCCAGAACCAGGTGCGCGTCGGGCTGTCCCGCATGGAGCGAGTCGTCCGGGAGCGGATGACCACCCAGGACGTGGAGGCCATCACCCCCCAGACCCTGATCAACATCCGGCCCGTCGTGGCCGCCATCAAGGAGTTCTTCGGGACCAGCCAGCTGTCGCAGTTCATGGACCAGACCAACCCGCTGTCGGGCTTGACCCACAAGCGGCGTCTCTCCGCCATGGGCCCGGGCGGTCTGTCCCGGGAGCGGGCCGGGTTCGAGGTGCGGGACGTGCACACCTCGCACTACGGCCGCATGTGCCCCATCGAGACGCCTGAGGGCCCCAACATCGGCCTGATCGGCCACCTGGCCAGCTACGGCCGGATCAACAACTACGGCTTCATCGAGACGCCGTACCGCAAGGTCGTCGACGGCGTGGTCACCAAGGACATCACCTACCTGGCCGCGGACGAGGAAGAGGAGTACGTCATCGCCCAGGCCAACGCCAAGTTGGCCGACGACGGGACCCTGACCTCCCCCCGGGTCCTGGTGCGCCGCGCCCCCCAGGGGCCCGGTGTGCGGGTCTCCGCGGCGGGAGGCACCTCCTACGGCACCACGTCTGAAGTCGACTTCGTGCCGCCGGCCGAGGTCGATCTGATGGACGTCTCGCCCAAGCAGATCGTGTCCATCTCGACCGCCCTCATCCCCTTCATCGAGCACGACGACGCCAACCGCGCCCTGATGGGCGCCAACATGCAGAAGCAGGCCGTTCCCCTGGTCCGGCCCGAGGCCCCGTTCATCGGGACCGGGGTCGAGGCTCGGGCGGCGCGCGACGCGGGTGACGTGTTGCTGGCCGAGGGCCAGGGCACGGTGGTCGAGGTCGGGGGCGAGCACGTGACCGTGGACTACACACCCGGTCAGTTCGACCGCCTGGCCAACCCGCTGGGCCGCAAGGTGTACCGGCTGGCCAAGTTCCGCCGGTCCAACCAGAACACCTGCCTCAACCAGCGCATCGTGGTCGAGGAGGGCACGGCCGTGGTCAAGGGCGACGTCCTGGCGGACGGCCCCTCCACCGATCGGGGCGAGCTGGGCCTGGGCAAGAACCTGCTGGTCGCCTTCATGCCCTGGGAGGGCTACAACTACGAGGACGCCATCATCCTCTCCGAGCGCCTGGTGCGCGACGACGTCCTGACCTCGATCCACATCGAGGAGCACGAGGTCGACGCCCGAGACACCAAGCTGGGCGCGGAGGAGATCACCCGGGACATCCCCAACCTGTCCGAGGAGATCCTGAAGGACCTGGACGAGCGGGGCATCATCCGCATCGGCGCCGAGGTCGGCCCCGGTGACGTGCTGGTCGGCAAGGTCACCCCCAAGGGCGAGACCGAGCTGACGCCCGAGGAGCGGCTGCTGCGGGCCATCTTCGGTGAGAAGGCCCGGGAGGTCCGGGACACCTCACTCAAGGTGCCCCACGGTGAGTCGGGCAAGGTCATCGATGTGCGGGTGTTCTCCCGTGAGGATGCCCACGAGCTGCCCCCCGGCGTCAACCAGCTGGTCCGGGTGTACGTGGCCCAGAAGCGAAAGATCTCCGAGGGCGACAAGCTGGCCGGCCGCCATGGCAACAAGGGCGTCATCTCCAAGATCCTGCCGTTGGAGGACATGCCCTACCTGGCCGACGGCACGCCGGTCGACATCATCTTGAACCCCCTCGGCGTCCCGTCCCGGATGAACGTGGGTCAGGTGCTCGAGAGCCACCTGGGCTACGCCGCCCGCTGGGGCTGGGAGGGCAACGCCCTGTCGACCGTGCCCGTGCGCGGGACGGAGCGCAAGACCCGTCCCGTCACCCAGCCCTCGGTGTGGGTTTCCACGCCGGTATTCGACGGGGCCCATTGGGACGAGGAGGATGACGCCGGCCGCCATCCCACCATCCGGAAGATCTTCGACCACCTGCAGCCCGAGGCGCCCGGGACCGACTACGGGACCGACGGCCACCTGTTGGGCAACAACGGCAAGGCCACGCTGTACAACGGCCGCACCGGCGAGCCCTACGACAACCAGATCAGCGTGGGCTACGTGTACATCTTGAAGCTGGCCCACTTGGTCGACGACAAGATCCACGCCCGCTCCACTGGCCCCTACTCGATGATCACCCAGCAGCCTCTCGGCGGCAAAGCTCAATTCGGTGGGCAGCGCTTCGGCGAGATGGAGGTTTGGGCCCTCGAGGCTTACGGGGCGGCCTACGCCCTGCAGGAGCTGCTCACCATCAAGTCAGACGACGTCCTGGGCCGGGTCAAAGTCTACGAGGCGATCGTCAAGGGGGAGAACATCCCCGAACCGGGCATCCCCGAGAGCTTCAAGGTGCTCATCAAGGAGATGCAGAGCCTGTGCCTCAACGTCGAGGTGCTCTCCAACACCGGCGAGGAAATCGAGATGAGGGAGCTCGACGAGGACGTGTTCCGCACGGCCGAGGAGCTCGGGATTGACATCAGCCGCCCCGAACGGGGCTCCGACGAAGAAGACGCCCGCCGCGCCAGCGAAAGAGGGTTTTAGCGCATGCTGGATGTGAACAACTTTTAGCAACTGCGGATTGGGCTGGCCACGGCCGACTCGATCCGCGCCTGGTCCAATGGCGAGGTCAAGAAGCCCGAGACCATCAACTACCGCACGCTGCGGCCCGAGAAGGATGGGCTGTTCTGCGAGAAGATCTTTGGCCCGACCAAGGATTGGGAGTGCTACTGCGGTAAGTACAAGCGGGTTCGGTTCCGTGGCATCATCTGTGAGCGCTGCGGAGTAGAGGTCACGCGGTCGAAGGTCCGGCGCGAGCGCATGGGCCACATCGAGCTGGCCGCCCCGGTCGTGCACATCTGGTACCTGCGCGGCACCCGGTCGTGGCTGGCCTACCTGCTCATGGGCACCGAG
>JALYXV010000170.1 GCA_030947025.1 Actinomycetota bacterium
ATCGATCGATCAAATCCTCGCTCCAAACCGGCAAGATGGGGGTTCAGAAACAACTGAATGGCTTGGCTTAGAGAGGACGGGTCACGCTGGTCCCTACTGGTGGGATCGTCGCGGGTTTAGCTTCCTCTGATACCAGGTCGTCGTTAGCGTATATCCTTCGAGAAAGCCCACAACTACACCTCCAATCAGTATTGATCCCGCCATGACCTGGGCGGCCTGCCCAACGGACCCGGAACTCTGCTGTTGGAGCCCGCGAGCGACAGCGGTTATCAATCTACCGATGGGCTTGCCGAGTTTTGTAAGTTCTACAAGGCCGGCGCCGAGCAACAGTTTCGTTAGCCAGTCACTGACCTCGGCAAGGTTCGGGCTAAGCGTATACCTCTCCTCGGCAGGCGTGGGTTGCACGCGATCGCGTGCGCTGGCAGTCGCCTGATGCCGTAGCTCACCAGACGAGACCGCTCGCGGTATACCGAATAGAAAACCCGCTAACGCACCGCAGACTTGTGACGCGACCGCGGTTGACAGGGCGATCGCGAGATATAAGACGTGTGCCCCCGGTGTTGCGAACGAGTATAAGCCAACGAGTACAACACCTGCTATCGGTAGGAGTCCAGCTAATATGCCCAGCCACGTTGTCACATGCCCGAAGCGCGCACGAAGATTCGCCATACCGGCCCCTTATGTCCGATCGTCCCCAGTATGCCGGGAATTATTGCACCTCAGCCGCAGCCACGAAGACCGAATCGCCTACTACCTGTCGCCCGACCTCGGCACGAGGTTGTGGACTCGGTAACGTGCGGCCGGTGCACGTTGAGCTGGTTGTTGGTCCCCGACCTTTGAGCGCCGGTCGAGCGAGGGGGGCGTTCATGTCGATCGCTACGACTGTCGAGGTCGGCGGCGCCCGCTGACCCTTGTGGACTGACAAGATCGGGGCCGACGCCCGTGCGGCCGCGACCACGGCACGGGTGTTGGTTACGGGATGACACCGGTATTTACCGGGACGTGTGCCGCCGCAGGAAAGACTGGGGCTCCGGCGGATGAACGGGTGGGGATACGCTCGGGCCGAACGCGATGGGACTCGAGGATCGGGTGGTCCGAGCGGCGGAGGCGGTGCTGGCGAGCGAGATTTATTTTGTCGGGACGTGCACGGCATGTTCGCGAACCGGTGATCTGCCGATCGTGGAGGGACCGGACCGTTGTGCCTTGGTTGCGCCGATTTGCACCACTTGGTGGTCCTGGCGACCTGGGACGCGGCCTTGTCCCGCCAGGCCCAGAAGGCGAGCGCCGCCTCCGCGGTGGTGGTGCGCTTCAGCGGGACCCCGCGGCGATACGAACGCCAAGGCCTGCTGGTGGAGGAGGAGGCGCTGGTCACCGCCGAGCGGGAGTGGCTGGCCGACGAGGCTCGCGGCCGCCGTCAGGCACGAGACGAGCAGCGCCGAAGCGAGCACGACGCCGGGTTCCACGCCGCGTTCGCGGCCGAGATCAGGCGGCTGTTCCCGGACCGCCCCGCCGGACGGGCCGAGGCGGTCGCGCAGCACGCCGCCGCCGTGCGCAGTGGCCGGGTCGGCAGGCGCGCTGGGTCGCGCCCTGAATCCCGAGGCCATCACGTTGGCGGTGGTCGCCTCGGTGCGCCACCTCCACACGCCGTGTGACCGATTGGTGAGGTCAGGTATGTCGTGAGCCGAGTCCCGCCACCAGGTCAGCGACAGGTCAACGCCGTCGTCGACTCCTGGAGGAGACGTTGAGCCGACACTCAACGGGTCCCGATGGGCTCGCGAAGGCTGGCCCGCGACCACGGTCGCAATTTACCGAGGCCCTCACGCCCACAGCTGGATCCTCCGCGCCAAGCCCGTTACTCGCGGCCGACATTATCTGGCGCTTCGCCTGCAGGACTGCGCCGGTTACAGGACAGCTTTCGGCGATCGCTCATGCCACCGGATGTGACCAGGCAATGACACTCACGCTGAGCGCTCCGCAAGGTTACCAATGCGCCCCCGACCCACCGTGCGACGATCGATTTCACGAAGCATCCAGAATGGCTTTGCACGCAGCGCTCGCCGACCCTGACGCTGAATGAGAGTCTCTTTGGCGGCAGTCGCAAAGAGTGGCGCGGCGGCAGCGAGTCCGTCTATGCCGTGGCTCAGTCCGCCCAGTCGTGCGAATGCGCCAACGGCGACGACGATTGCCGCCGTCGCTGTGAGGGTCTTGAGATCGGAAGCCCTGAGGAGGGCGTCGATGGCCCCAAAAGCGGAAGACTCACGGTGGAGTTCTGCGAGAGCCGGTAGAACGTCGGTTCGCTCCACCTCATCGAGGAGATCGCTGGGGTTCTCACCGGACCGTATGCCTTCAGTAACCTTCTTTGATATGGCAATGACGGTCGCAGCGAACTGGGGTCGCTCGTCCGCGAGAGCCTCACGCAATTTGAGTACCAGATCAAGAGGTGCGTCCGGAAATGCAGGAAGGTCGCCGAGCAATCTCGACGCGACCATACCCTCGATCATTCGACGGGACGACTCAGGCTCGTTGAAAAGGCTATCGGGAATTGGAAAGCGACCTGACAAGGCGCTCCCATCATGGGCGAGCCATCCTGCTGCTTCGCGCTCGGAGAGCAAAGGAACCACTCGCGATGCGCGCCTGATCCCCATCCCGCCTTCCAACCAATCAATAATCATGAGATCAACCCGTGGTCCCGGGTTGGGTCGGGATATCAGAATCTTCCCGAACGTGAACGCGTCTCGGAGGTCGTCGATTGCCGAGATTGCTCGACTTGTTGCTGAACGAAGTGGCGCGAGAGCGGACGATCTCCGCTTGGCCGCCTCTAGGCACTGGGTGAGATCGTCCCGGAGAATCGCCAAGGATGCGGGGAAAGTCTCCATGGCGTCTGGAGATACTCGCCGCAAAAGGATAGCGGTGAGGGGTAGCGAACTCAGTTGTACCTCGTCGGCATACAAAAGGCCCGACTTAATCAGTCGGTTCACCTCGGAGAAGTCTCGTGTGCTCAACCACAAAGGAATGTCGAACAATGGTCGTCCTTTGCCTTGATGCGCGAGCGCCTGATCAAAGCTCAGCGATGGTGAGTAGGCGTCCAACCATTCCGAACAAGATGTAGGACCCACATCAAATGTGGCGGCGCGTAGAGATGCCGCTTTGCCCGTGGTCACCGAGGCGAAGCATACCCGCACGCCGGCGGCAAAGTCTACACTGGCTGACAAAAGCGTGAGCCGGTAGCCGCCGCGACCGACCGAGTGCGTTGAGATCCTCGCACGACTTCCCAGGGCGTCAAACGCAGTACCAATCGGTCGTTCGACCGTCTTACTTCGGCACGTACTTCCCGGCCCGTAAACCAACTGGGCAGCCCCGATTGCCGCCGGTTAGTGCGTGTGTTTGTGGTGCACACGATGGAGGTACGGCGCCGGCGTAGCCTCAGTCGGTGCCAATGCCCGATCCAGGAGCTTGTCGGCGACCATGTCGATCAGGCGGGCACTCACATCTTCGACGGTATGAGTCCGAACATCGTCGGCGATGCGCATGAGGTGCCGACCATGTCCGCGACTTCGTCGAGACTGAAGCAGATCCGCCGCTCCGTGATTCATCTCTCGGATGTCGCCTCGGCCAGATCTCTCACGTCGTCGGCACGAAAGACATGGATTCCCGGCCGCGGCCGTACCGGCTCGATTCGGCCCTGGCGGACTGCGTCGATGAAGTCGCCGGGAGCCAGGCCTGAGGCTCGTAGGGCATCGGCTGGTGACAGCAGTCCGTCGGCAAGGCCGCCAGCGTGGCCCGCGGCTCGGCGGCGGGCGCGGACAACATTCGGTTGACCGATACCGCCCAGAAGGTCGCTGATTTCGCGTGACGACAGCCCAGCTCGATGGGCCTCAACCATTGCCCTGTCTCGGATGAGCCGGGTGAGGTAGTCATCGATCCGGGCGCGCTGATATTGCCGCTCGGCCTCTAGCAAGGCGAGCTTGGCCTGCTCTCGAACTACGCCTTGGTGCATCGGTTCCACCTATGTCAGTGTGACATGGTGGGAGTCGACCTGCAAGGGGCAACGCTACTGAAGCGGTCCCAGGTAGCGACG
>JALYXV010000070.1 GCA_030947025.1 Actinomycetota bacterium
TGATCCCGGAGGGCCAGAGAACCCAACCAGCGGCTCGCCTCCTCCATCTCTCATACAGCGCTGCCTCGACCAGCCACGACGCTCACACGCCGCCTCCAGCCTCAGCATTACCGGCACACATGCAACAGCGCCCCTCAAGGCGGTCAACGGCGAACCGGCGCCGCCATTTCGACACCGTGGACGGATGGACCCGTTCGGACTTGGCCACGGTCTGGTTCGAACCGCCCTGGGCGCAGGCCAAAACGATACGAGAGCGCAACGCCAACGCCTGGGAGGACTTGTGGCGTCGCGCCCAGCGCTGCAAGGTCTCGCGTTCGGTGTCGCTCAGCTCAATTATTGCGGTCGGTCGTCCGGTACGGGGCATATGGCACCTCCAATGTTGGCTCATCATCGGAGAACGCGCCCCGTCACCAAAAATTCCTGAAACCTAGAACTTTCGCGGCGGAACAGCCGGGAGGACACTAGCCCATCCGGCCGGGCCGGCGGCGGCGGCGATCAGTGAACAGGCTTATCGCCAAGCCGACAACGATCAGCAGGAAGCCCCAGAAATACAGGTTCTTGACCGCGGCCCCCGTCAGCGCCAGCGGTGTGCTCGCACCGACGACCGTTGAGCTGGTCGTCGTGGTCGAGCTCCCCGGCACCGTCGAACTGGTCGTGGAGGTCAAACCCGTGGTCGTGGTATCCCCCGGCACCGTCGAGCTCGTCGTCGTGGTCGCCCCCGCCACCGTCGAGCTGGTCGTCGTGGTATCCCCCGCCACCGTCGAGCTCGTCGTCGTGGTATCCCCCGCCACCGTCGAGCTCGTCGTCGTGGTGGTGATCGACGGGGCGACCACGGTGGCCGAACCTCCGACGATGACGTTGCCGACGGAGGGTCCGATGAGGGTGGCGACACCGGTGATACCCCCGGTGCAATTGCCGAGGCTTGCGGTGGCGGTGGCGGTGTCCTGGAGGACGCCCGCGGCCGACCCGGAACTGGTCGACACCTCGATTGTCAATACTGTGGGTGGGTCACCGGGGTGATAGTTGCCGATGTTGGCCCAGGTCACCGTCTTGGTCGCCGGGTCGTACACGCCACCGTTGCTGATGTTGCCGACGGTGAAGGTCGGGCTTCCCTGGTTGATCTTGATCTTGTCGGTGACCTTGATATTGATGAGATCGCAGCTCGAGTCGCTGAGAGCGGTCGCCGAGCTCGGCACGGCGATGCTCCAGGTGAACGGGCTGCCCGCGGTGACGGAGGTCGGGTTGGCAGCCTTGGCGATGGGAACGCTGCAGGTCAGCGACCCGTCGGGCAGCGTGACGGCCGCCTCCATGTGCCCGAGGCGCAGGTCCGCGATCGTCGTCGCGCCGAGACCGAGGTGCAGGGCGAGCAAGTCGTAGGACCCCGAGACGGTGTTGGCGCCGTTGGCGAAGGTGGGCAGCGGGCTGGCCTCGGTGACGCCGTCACCGAGGGTGATCGACAGGTTGAGGCCCAAGGTATTCAAGAGGCCGTGGAGCGCCGACATCGGGCCCACCAGGTTGTTGAGGAGTGGCGCCAGCGCGGCCAGCGACGCCGTGATGGGCGGCACCATTACTCCGAGGAGCTTCAGCTTGACCGTCACCGACGGGTCGGCGTTGCTGAGGATCATCCTGGTGTTTCCCTTGCCGTCGGTGATCGCCTGCAGGGTGACCGGTGTGGCGATGCTCGTCGCCTGGACATCGATCTCCAGGCTGGTCTCGGTGGCCGTCCCGGCACCTGCGATGGTGACGAGCAACGGGGCGATGACTTCGCGAACGGTGGTCGCCAAGCCGAAAGTCCCATCCGTGTTGGCGATCAGGTCGGACCGGGTGGAGGAGGCTGCCGCACCCGGGCTGGCCACCACCGAGAGGACTTTGGTTGGCGCGGCCGCGCTGCCCAACCCGTAGGCCAAGGGCCGGCCGACCGGACAGAAGGTGCCGTTGTACGAGGTGCTGGCGTACCCGTGCAGCACGCCGGTCTGGATGACCCCAGGGATCACGAGCGGGACCGCTGATACGTCCGGGCCCGCCACTGTCCCGACCTCGTTCGACGGGGGCGCGGCCGATTCGGCGACACCGAGCTGGATCTGGTTGGCCTGAACTTGGGTCAGGCCGAGCCCGACCTCGATACCTGTACCGCGGGCACTGGTGTTTTTCCCGCTGAGCGGGGGCTGCACCAGGCCGGCGGTGATCGGGGACGTGACGGCGCCGCCGAGCCCGGCCGTCGCGGCCGTGAGACCAGAGAAGGCCTGGTCGACCCGCGCCAGTTGCGTCGTCCCCGTGTTCAAGGCGCTGAGCACAAGCTCACTGCCCGTGCCGTACGCCGCGAACCCGCCGTTGGAGAACGGCGTCGGCTGCGCCGCCAGAGCGCGAGGGTGGGCCGATACCGCCGTGGCGGGCGCGACACCCACCATGGCGCCGGTGAGAACCGCGGTCCCCATCAGCGCCAGCCCCCGCTTGCGAAATCGGTTCATCTGCTACAGCCTCCTAGCGCCGTAGTGCTCGGGGAACGCGGAAATATAGCGACCAATTCGGCCGCCGCGGGCACGCACGGATCAATCTTCACCAGGTCCCCGGCGGGCAACGAATCAATCCATCCGGGTGTGACCGGACTGGTGACCTCCCGGACTCGAAATCGTCACATGCTAGGGAGAGTGATCAACGGCGCCGCTGATACACCGATCCTTGCTTCTATTCCAACCGCGGTGCGCTCCGGCCCGAAAACAGGGTGAGTGACGTACCCCACGGTGGCAATCCGCCGGCGGACCTTTGCCAACCGGCCCCGGCCCGGATGCAGCGAGACGGCGGGAGCATGATCGCAGGGGCCGGGTTCTGTTGCGTTGAGCCCCGAGTCACGAGGTTACGGGCGGCCCAAGTCCTCGTTGGGTGGTCGAGGGGTCGGGGGAGCTCGGGTCAGACGGCGATCATGAGCTCGTCGAACGCGCCAGCGACCCGGTCTTGTTGGTTGCTTTCGACGGCCAGTTCGTAATGTCCGCGGAGGATGTTCTGGACAAGAGCGTGACCGGCGGAGACGGCCATCGCCGATCGGGGTCGTTTCAGGCCTCGCATCGCTCTGAGCCGGGCCTTCGGGCGGGCGTGGTCGGACTCCACCCTGTTGTTGGCGTACTGGTCGGTGACGTGGCAGGCGTCGGGGAGCAGCTCATCGAGGACCGTCGGGTACACGCCGGCGAGGTCGGTGTTGACCTCGGCGGGACGTGCCGAGGTCGAAAGGGCGTGGCGGAAGAACCGGCGGGCGGCAGCCAGGTCTCGTTTGTCGCTGAGGATCACGTCGATGACCTGCCCGAACTGGTCAACGGCACGGTGAAGGTACATCCACCGGCCCGCGACCTTCAGGTAGGTCTCGTCGACGTACCAGCGGTCACCGCTGCCGTGGCGGCGGGACCGGGCGGCGTCGATGAGTAGCGGCGTGAAGGTCTGGACCCAGCGGTACACGCTGACGTGCTCGACCTCGATACCTCGTTCGGCCAGCAGCTCCTCAATGTCGCGGTAGGAGAGCCCGTAACCTAGGTACCACCTGACGGCCAGCACGATGACGTCGGGCGGGAAACGGTAGCCAGCGAAGGCTGACCTGTCGGTCCTGGGGGAGGGAAAACGACGGCGCGTCATGACACCAGGGTGCCTCACACGCTGCCGCTCGCCAACGCAACAGACCCGTCCCAGCCGCACCGCGACGACGTGCAGTTCGGTATCGATGCGTTCGCATCTGCCCGGTCCAGGGTCCAGCCCTGACATTTCCAACCTTGCCACGGCCGCTGGCATGGTCCACCTGAATGAGCGCCCAGCACTTCGTGTCGACCGTCAGGTTCCAGGGCGACGACACGGCTGCGGTGTCCTCCGATCGTGCGTCGAGACCGATCATGTGTGGGCGCGGGACTGGGCCGCCGAATCGACTGGGTCCAGAACGATGCTCGTGTGAGTCGGTTAGCGCCCGGCGCGAGCCGCTGTTGCGAACTGCAGAAAGTAGCGGTCAAGCGACTCGGCCGTGGATCCATACAGGTTGTCGCCCACCAGGAAGTCGCAGACGACCTCGCGGGCTCGTAGGACTTCGCGTCGGCGGCCGGTGTGGCGGGGATCAACGGCCGTGAGGTCGAAGAGCTCGAGGGCTCGGTCGAGGGCGGCCCACATGCGACGCTCGTTGTTTTGGGTCTTGGCTCGGAGGGCTCGACCGACTTCGCTGCCGACGTTGCCGAGCTGCTCGGCAAGGGTCAACGTTTGCCAGCGGCCGGTGGCGAGGCTCTGGTGTTGCCTCTGCGGGTCAGTCATCGCGTTGCACCAGCTGGGTCACGATCTCGACGATGGCCTGGCGGGCGGCGGGGTCTTCGACAGATCGTGTCCGGTTGCCTTGCGAAGGTCTCAAGTTGATCATGGAGTCGAACTCGATGAAGTCGTCCGTGTTGTACCCGGCGGGGTACAGGTTGATGCCCCAGAGCTCTTGTTGCCGTGAGCCTATGTCGAGCATGAAGGACTCCTCGTCGGCGTGAAGCTCACCGCCGATGACCATGATGCGTTGGCCGACATCGACCACAGCCTTGACCAGGTCGCCGAACTGGTTCTCCGAGAGGTGCCGCAGGGCCTGGAGGCGGATCGGGGCCCGTACCAGTTGCAGCGGCTCGGGGGGTTCAGCCGACATCTGACCGCGGGATTGATCTCATTGGCCCTCATCATCTCAGAGGGCACTGACCGTCATAGGTAGCCAATCGCCGGGTGAGGGCGGCGGTGAGGCGGCGGACCAGGCGCGGCGGACTTCGCAAGTCGGCGTGTCGGCTCTCATGTCCCTGGCGCAGAAGTCGGCGGAGGGTGGGTCCAACGCCGGAGGTCGACGAGGGCCGCGGCGTGGCGATCGCATGACAGCTCGGTCCATCGTCGGCCCGCACGTTTCAGGGTGCCTCTCCAAGCGATGGGCCCGTCCCAGGGAGCTGGTCGACCGGCTTCGTCAATGCACACATAGCGGTAGCAACGCTGAGCGTCGACCGCGAAGGCCAGGGCGAAGTCGTCACCTTCCACCGATGGGAACATAGGTGCGATGCCCAGCGACCGGCAAGTGGGTTGTTGAGTCTCGGCGAGACCACTCGAGCGCGACGTCGAAGCGGATCCGGGGCGCGCGGGCGCTGGGGACGGTTGTCAGAGCCGCCAGCGCGAGTGCCAGCTTGGGGTGGTTGCGCCTGGCTGGACGGCGACGTCCCTCCAAGTCATGAACCTGCACGTGTGACCCTCACTTACCCGGACTCGAATGCGGCTCGCTGGAATCCCGAGCGGCCAGCAAGGACAAGGGCGTTCCGGGTGTACCTTCGACCCAGATGCGGGGAGGATCCCAACCGTGTCGGACTCTGCTCGGAACTCGGGCAGCGTCGGGGAGCGTTGCCCCGGACCCCGGTTGCGCCTGCGTCGGCAAGTAGAGGAGAAGCCTGGCTTTCGGCAGGATGACGGCGTGCTTGTCGTCGAAAGCGGGGCTGACCCTCCCACCGAGGAGGAAGGTGAATGTCATCGCAGCCGCGGCCCGCGGGTATCGAAGAGGGCTTGACGTCCGTGGTGGTTGCACGGTGTCAAGACCGCCCAATCGGAGTGTCCAGGTTGTGAGCAAACTGAGACGCACGCCTGTGGCCCTTGCCGTGGCGTGCGTTCTCGGCCTCAGCGCCTGCGGCGGCGGCTCGAGCGCCAAGTCGGCTGCCCCTCCTCCCATCACCTCTGCGACGTCGGTCCCTGCCACGTCGCCTGCCACAATCACGACGCTGGCCAAGCCCACTCCGGCGGCCACCGGCGTTGCGCCCAGCACCCCGCCACCAACGCCCGCCGGCGCCCCCGTCCCGGCGGGCTTCCAGCCGGCATCGTTCAGCGCCGTCAGCAATACCGAGTGGTGGCTGCTGGGCGACACCCCCTGCCCCCAGCAGCCGTGCACCTCCCTGGTCCGAACCACCGACGGCGGATCCAGCTTCGTCGGTGTGCCAGCGCCACCCGCTGCGCTCGTGGGCGGCCTCACCGGCCGGGACCCCCAGACTGGGGTGGGCAATGTGCGCTTCGCCGACCCCGCTGACGGCTTCGCATACGGGCCCACCCTGTGGGCCACCCACGACGCCGGCGGCCATTTGCATCAGGTGTCATTCGCCGATCAGGTCAACGAGCTGGCCGCCGCCGACGGGTACGTGTTCGCCGTTGTCGGCGGCACCCTTTACCGCTCACCGGCCGGCTCGGACGGGTGGGCGCGCCTCAGCGCAACCAACCTGAGCCAGACGGTGGCGGTTCACGGCGCCGCCGTCGTCACCGAGACGGCCTACTCGCAGTCGTCGCCCAGCCGGCTTCTGGTGTCACACGACCACGGGAGCCATTTTCTCTCCTACGTTTCGCCCGACGTCGGCTCGGGCTGTCGCTTCGACGAACCCGCGGCGGGGGTCATCTGGGCGGTGTGCGCCACCGGCATGCAGGCCAGGGTTCTCCGCTCCACTGACGGCGGCGCCACCTTCTCACCCCCCGACCAGGGGCCGCCGTTCGTCAACTTCGCCCGCGTAGCTGCCGCCTCATCGAGCGCCGCGGTCGTCGCCGCCCTGGCGTCGAACGGCGGCCCGGGCATGTACTTGACGACCGACGGCGGCCGAACGTTCAACGCGGCGGGTCCGACGCTGACCACCGACAGCACCGGCGGCTGGGCACTTGCCGGCTTCACCGACACCTCTCATGGGACAGCGATCGCCACAACCGGCTTCGGCCCCTCATGGAGGTCTGTTGTCTACCGGACTGACGACGGCGGCCACACCTGGTCCCCGCTGACGATCAAACCATGATCCGCTTCCGACGATTCGACGATGCCATGCCAAGCCGGGCCCCTGGGAAATCGAACCGAACGCGGGTGCCGTTGTGCCTGAGGGAACCGAGGACACCCGACACCGACAGCGGCGCCAATTTCCCCACAAAGCGCACTCCCTCAAGTCGACGGTCACGCTCCGTGGTTGGCGTGGTCGGGCTGACAGCAGCCTTGCTGGCCGGGTGCAGCGGCGGCAGCCGGTCGTCGGGCGCGCCACCGACGGCGCCCGCCTCGGCGAACACAACGACGTCGACCACCCAAGGGGCCCCAACACTCCCCACCGCTCCGACGCCGACCGGGCCAGCAGCTCCACGACCGCCGCCCCGGTGGCGACGGTCGCGCCAACGACCCGCTGCCACACCGCCGACCTGGCAATCACCGATGACGGTGGCCTAGGCGCGGCCGGGGAGTTTCTCGGGCTTATGGTCTTCCGCAACATCGCCAACCGGACCTGCACGATCTACGGCTACCCCGGCTTGCAGCGACTTGATGCCAACGGACAACCCATGCCCACCACGGTTCTGCGTGTCTCGCCCCAACCGTTGCTTTTCAGTCTGCAACCCCAACAGCAAGCAACATTCGGCTTCGAAACCCGGGACCAATCGACCGGCGACTTCGTGTGCACTCAGGCCACCACCGTGGAAGTGACCCCACCCGATGAGACCACTCACGTCAATGTCAAGTCCAACCTCGACGAGTGCGACCCGCAAGGCAATATCAGCGTCGGTGCGCTCCGTCCCGGCAAACTAACCGCCGGCCAGTACTTCACCCCGTGATCGCATCCGATCCGACGGCAACGATCACCTTGGCTGCACTGGCCCAATTTCGAATATCTAGACCAATCCAACTGTCGAGCGGATGGAAGGGACCGCTCTCCACTGAGCCCGCACATGAATAACACCGGGAAAGGGGTCCGATGATCGCACCGACCCGCCACACCGCGGTCGCCGTGGCGCTGGTGGCCATATTCGCTCTCAGCGCCTGCGGCGGCGGCGGCTCGAGCACCGCCACGCCCACGTCGCCTCGACGAGGATCGTCCCGACCGACGACGACCCTCGCTACCGTCGCCACTACGACCGGAGTTGTCCCGTCACCGCCAACCACCTTCGCGTCGCCGACCACCGCGGTCCCATCGCCACCGGCGACCCAGCCCGCCAACACCCGCGGTCAGACCTCGCCCAGCGGCACGACCACGTGCAGCGGGGGGCAGCTCCAAGTGGTCGTCAGGCCAAGTCAGGGGGCAGGGGGCGGGACGATCGCCGGGGGAGTGTCGATCCGCAACATCGGAGCGGTATGCACCATGCAAGGTTTTCCGACCCTGCAGTTCCTCAACGCCTCCGGAGCGACACTGCCCAGTTACGTCGCCCGGTCGAACGACCCTGCGGTCTTGGTAACCCTGGCCGCCCACCAACCGCCGGTGCCGACCTTCGGCAGTCCCGGCTACGCAGCTTTCGAGCTGCTGGGGACCAACATGACCTCCGACAACCAGCCCTGCCCTTTGTCGCGCCAAGAGCAGGGTCCTGTACTACGGGCCATCCTGCCGGGCGGAGCCGCGTTCAGCGTGGACGACTCCGGCCCTCTCAGCTCTACCTTCAGCTCATGCGACGGACGAATCCAGGTGGGCCCAGTGAGTTAGTTCAGCACCGGAGGCCGGCTCTGCTGGAAGTCCCGAGATATCCCTCAAGCCGACGCTCCATACCGCCGATAGATGTACGAACGCCAGTCTTGGGGCTCCGCTTCGAGAGGGTCGAACGCGAAGGACACGACCATGCTCGTCGAGCGGCACGCCGAGGTCAGGTCGCGGACCAAACCGATAATCGTCGCCCCTGCGCTGGCGTTGCTGCTGGCGGCGGGGATGATGGTCACAGGCGTCGTCGCCCACGCCTCGCCTGGCTCTTTGGGCGACAAGGCCGTGCGCACGATCGGGAGGGCCGCGACGGTCGGCACGCTCACCGGGGCCCCCACCTCAACCATTACCACCACCACCACGGCGGCACACACCATCTCACCGGCTGGCCCGGTGACCACCCAAGCGACGGCCAGCCCACCGCCGGTTCGTCCCGCAGTGTCAGCGCCGACGGCCAATCCGACAATGCCATCCGCCACCAACCCGATCACGACCACGACAGCCGTCGTTCCATGGCCACCCCGGGTAGCGGTCACGACCGTCCCGACATCGAACGGAACCGGCTTGTGGCGCAGCAACCCCGGCGAGGGCATCACCATCACCATGCAGATGCAGCCACTTTCGCCCGTCGCCGGCCAGACCGTTCACTTCTCCATCACCGTCACCTACCAGCAAGGACAGGGGTGCTGTGCCGACTCCTTCAACCCAGGCGACGGGACCTGGATCCAGCTGCCCCAGCACTCGGCGGGACCGTGCGGCGCCCCCCATCCCGCCGCTTTCACCGAGCAGGTCGACCACATGTACAGCCACCCAGGCGTCTTCGCCATCAACTTCAACGCCGGTGTCCTCGCAACCTGCCAGGCGCCCCCAATGTTCATCAACACCGCCCAGCTCCCCGCTTCGGTGGTGGTGGACACCCCCTAAAGGGCCGCCTTGGAGTGCGTGGGCGACAAGTAAGACCATGGCCATCACGGACTCGATCCCGTCGCTGGTCAGCGCGAAGTCCAAGCTTGAGCGGCGTGGCCGAGTCTCATAGTAACGGCACGCGTTCGGTGGACCAGGCATCATCTCGTTCCACATGGGCTGGCTCTCATTTGCGCGCCGCCTTCAATCCTCTCGGGACCAACCAGCAAATTCTCCCTACATTGGCAGGCCACCGCGCTCTGCTCGGTTCGCAGTCCCCCTCAGGCCGCGTTGGCATCCCCGGCCAGGCCTGGCACGACCGGATGGATTAGCAGGTAGCACAGACTGAAGTTCGACGGGACGCGAACGGAATGGGTCTCGCCCGGGGGGGTGACAAGCAGGGCTGCATAGGCGGGGCACGGGCCCTGGGCGGGCACCGGTCCAATGTGGCCTTCGAACAGCGCCGACGCCGTCTGTCCGGTATTCAACTGCACTATCGGCTCCGTGGTCGCCGGAACGCGTTGGGCTGAAACCGCGACTCTGCCAGTGGCATCGATTCCGTCAAGGCCCGGATAACCGCGCAACACACAGGGCCTTCCGTTGTTGTGAAACAGGACGACGGAACTCTGGTGACCCAACCCGGCCTCAATCCCCATGCTCGTAATGGTGAGTTGGGCGGTGACGCACATTCCCGGCCCCGACGGGGCCGGGGAGGTCGTTGAAGAGTTCGTGGATGACGTCGTGGCAACGGTCGACTGCCCAGGCGTCGACGGTGCTGTGACTGTCGACGGCGCCACGGCCGTCGAGGCGGTCGTGGACGAAGGGACCCCCGCCACTCCCCGGGGCACTGAACTGCTGCATCCGACAAGTGACAGCGTGGCGGCAAGAAGGCCGATGAACGCCAGCTCCAGACGCCATGCAATGCCACGCTTCAGATCCTCGTGCACCCCACACTGTGGCACAGGTGCAGAGCACCCCGGGATACGTCTCGAAGAGTACGTAGGGCCACGAGATGGCTTGTCGATTGAAGGCAGGAATTCCGTCGAGATGGGTCCGGCGACGGGGTTCCGGCGACGTGTACCGTGGAAGCCAGGCAGAGCAGCGATTCCCTGCGTGCGTTTGACTTACCTTGGAACCTTCGAGAGTTCCAGAAGCGTTGCCCCGGACCCTGGTGCGCAAGTGCCGCCCGCCCTGATCGGGGAGAAGTATCGTCAACCTCGCTGAACTCCTGCTGTGAACAACCGATCCGGGTACCACCGACGTGGAGGACGATCGCTCTCAATGCGGACCCGGGAGATGAACAATTGCAAGAAAAGGGGGACCCCAGGATCGCACCGCCCCGCGCCACCATTGTCGCCATCTAATTGGTGGTCATGCTCGTTCTCGCGGCGTGTAGCGGCAGTCGCGCCAACACCGCCGCGCCCACATCGGCTCCACCGGGATCAACCCCGCCGACGGCTACCGTCGCCACCGGCGTTCCGACTACGAACTCCGTCGTCCCTTCACCGGCAAACGCCTCGGCGATCAGCGCGACCGGATCGCTGCTGCAACCACCGACCACCCCGGACACGATCCACGCCGAACAAGACTGCCATCGACCGCTCACCCAACCTCCGGCGATCGCCAGCATCAGTGTGTGTGCCACCGCCACCGGTCCGTCGGGGACCGTCACCGGAACCGACGAGAGCTACGCCCACAGCCAGCAATGGGACGTATGGAAACGCAACGGCGCTGTTGCGTTCGGCCCAACCAGGCTGGCTGCGACACTGTCGAGCATGAAACGACGGCGTTGTCGTCCTCCGGTCGTGGTGCCCTCGGCGTTCGCGGGGTTCCGGTTCCCGCCCGAGGTGATCATGTTGGCGGTCCGTTGGTATCTCAGGTTCGGCCTGTCGTACCGCGACGTCGAGGAACTCTTGGCCGAACGCGGCGTCGAGGTCGACCACGGCAGCATCTACAGGTGGGTCCTTCGCTTCACGCCGCTCCTCATCGACTCTGCCCGGCCGTGCCGCCACGGTGTCGGCGACCGCTGGCACGTCGACGAAACCTACGTCCGAGTCACGGGGGAATGGCGGTACGTCTACCGCGCCGTCGACCAGCACGGCCAGGTCATCGACGTGTTCGTTTCCCCCCGACGAGACGCCCGAGCAGCCAAGAAGTTCTTCGTCAAGGCGATCAAGGCGAACGGGTGTGAGCCGGCAGAGGTCGTGACCGACAAGGCGAGCACCTACCCAGGAGTCCTCGACGAGCTAATGCCCGGGGCGTTCCACAACACCGTCAAGCATGCCGACAACTCGGTCGAGAACGACCATGGGCGACTCAAAGCCCGGCTGCGGCCCATGCGGGGACTCAAACAGGATCGATCCGCCCGGATCATCATCGCCGGTCACGCCCTGATCCAAAACCTACGACGAGGGCACTACGAACTTGGCGTCGAGTCGGCACCAAAGATACGGCTGGCGGCTGCCTTCGATGAACTCGCCATGGCGATCTGAACGAACCACACGAGCATGGCGATGGAACTCCGGCGGCCCGCCATCAAACAACGCAACAGCGCCACGGTCAGTCCAGGTCAGCTTCGGGCGCGACACCTGGCGGCGGAGCACGGCCACCTCGTGTCGCAACACCAGAATCTCAGCGTCCTTCGAGGCCGAGGATCTGCCCAGAAGCGCCAGCCAGCCGACGAGTCTGACGAGGATGATGTACAGCAGTCGGAACGTCACGGGATGTCTTGTCTGCTTCGTCACGGACGCCAAACTGGCAGGTCGCTGGCCATGTGCCGAGTTCTGGCACGGTACAGGGTGGCTGGGCCCCGACTCGGCCCCGGCCGGCCTCGGCGAGGGGCCCATTAGCCTCGGTCTTTCACGGATTAGCGGTTCGGGGCTATTCGGGTATTGAGGATGGGCGTTGGCTGTTGATGTCGGCCGGTGGCGGGACCGGTTGGCGTGATCGCTGGTGTGGGGCGTGTGGGAGTAGAGGTCGGGCCGGTTTTCGGGCTGGAGGGCGGCGCTTGGGTGGGGCGGGCGCGCGCGGTGGGCGACGTTCAGGCGAACGCGGCCCGGAGGTACCCGAATCCCTGGGCGAGGGCTTTGGCCCAGGTCCAGTTGCGGTCGAGGCGTAGATTTGTTCTCCTTCCGCCCCGGGTCACCCGCGCCGCGGTGTGCAAGATGCGGTAGCGGAAGGTGGCGATCTCACAGCACGCCAGGGCGGGATCGTGGGCGAAGCAGATGAGCTTGGACCACGCCACCAGGTCGGCGGCCGCGAGGACGCATTCCAGCCAGGCGTGGTTCTCCGGCGCGGCCCGACACGGCAGGTTCCGCAGCCCGGCGGCCTTGGCTTGGCGGATACGGTCCTCGATACGGGCGTGTTGACGGTGGCGTAGTTCCAAACCGGGAACGGTCCGGCCCGCCGTGTCGGTAATGAACGCGGTGTGGCGCAGACCTTCGACGGTGTCGAACAACGACAGCGACGCCCCGGGTTGGGGCCGTTCGCGTCGCACGACCAGCCGGCAGCCGTCGGGCCAGGCCGACAGCTCGACCAGATGGGTGATCTCGGCCACCCACGCCCCGTCTCGGATGTCGTCGTCGGCTTCGACCGCCTCGGCCCACGCCCCTTCGGGCAGCGCCTTGATGGCCTGGCGGACCGTGTCATCTATGGGGAACCCGAAACTGAACCCCACCCCCCGGGCCCGGCAGGCGTCAGCGAAATCATGGGTGGCTCCCGCCGAGTCGGCGCGTACCAC
>JALYXV010000210.1 GCA_030947025.1 Actinomycetota bacterium
CCGCGCTTGCGCCACAGGCCCGGCGCCCGACTTCAAGCCTGATCCTTTCGGACATGTTGATGTGCTGGCCAGCCCGAGATGCGACGATCTGGGCGGTTCGGATCTGGGGCGGCGCTCCGCCGGTGCCGGGACCCCCGGAGACTCCCCCTGCGGTCTTCGGTGGGTCCTCCACCCGTCCCAGCGTGGCGGGGGCCAGCCGACCGGGTCGGGATGTCTCAGCTCCAGACGCCGTCGGACTCGGCTACTGCGCCCGACATGACCTCGTGAAGGATGAGACACTGGCGCCCGTGAGACACTGTCAGGCAACCAAACCGTTCGGGGGCCTCTTGCGGCTGAGCAGCGTCTTGATGTAGTCGTGGCGGACCGCGTCCGCTGCTCGACGGGACCGGGTGTTCTCGATTATGCGGCGCGGAACATAATCGGCGATCTGTTTAGATGTGCGGGGGAGAGTGGTCGGTGAGGGTGGCGCATCACCCGATGCCTCGAGTCTTCGATGACCAGCGGCTTGCGGAGCCCTGAGTACTTGCTCGCGCACCGAGCATCCGTGACCACCTCAGCCCGGTCGATCCCGACGGAGGCGGCCAAGTCCCTGACCAAGGCCTTCGGAGCCGATCCATCGGGCCGAGGAGTCCGTCGCAACTGGGCCCGGCAACCAGAACCGCTGATGGCCGCCCAACCCCGGCTCGGACGGTGCCCCCGCACCGTGAGAGCCGCCTGCTCAGACAGGCGCACACCGGTGCGCACCGTCAGATCCGTGAACAGCGCATTCCTCGACGCCCGACGGCCGCAGGAAGTTCAACTTCTCGCGCCAAGACCTCGATGGTTCAACAACCGGAGCGAGCGACGCGGAAATGGCGGACAATTCACCGGCTGGACGGATTGCCCGTCCAGCCAGGGGCAAGCTCGGCCGAATGTGAGTTCAGGCCGGTCGAGTGGTCCAGGCCTCGTAGCGTGTCTCCCCGGACCCCGGTGACGCCTCACGTTCAAAACAGAGCGGAGGAGATGAGTTCGATGATCCAAAACCATGACCCGATGCCGTCAACGTCACGGCCGGTCGGCTGTGACGTCCGGCCGCGCCCAATGGCAGCCCCGCCCGGACTTGGCCCGGGCCATACCGCGACCAGCCTCATCGTCGACCAGTCACTCCCGGTTTTGCAGAGCGACGCCCGCTGGGCCCCAGCCCGCATCCAGTGTCGCCTCCTCCACATACACCCGCTGAAGCTGCAGTCTCAGCCCGCGTCAACCGGTGAGCGACGGTGAACGGCGGCAGCGGACCAGGTGCATACCTCGAGGCATCGCCCACCGAAACCGTCGGCGTAGCAACGCAAACCTTGCAGTTCGACGTCGTAGTGGTCCGGGCGTTCGGGACGGTGGTAGTGAGCGCATGCGGCCAGCTCGAACGGCCCCAATGCACATATCTCGACAGGGTGCTCACCGACCTGATCGAGGATCCCGCCAACCTGACTGTAGCCGTCGACCTGGCCTCGGCGACGCTCGGCGCGGGAAGGCACATGCTGCTCGTCATCGCGGCGTGTCGAGCCCGCCGCCGCGGAACGAGGTTCATCGTCAAGGAACCTGCCGCCGACACCGCGCAGGCATTGCGCGCCCATGAGTTGGGCGACCTGGCCGAAATCCTACCCAGGCGAACGCCAGCGCCGCGCTGAACTCGAAGCACAGCTTATCCGACTCCGCCGCGCTCTCCATGACCACCGTCTCGCGCTCCGCCCGGTCGCGGTTCCCTTTGCCGGAGGCGCCTGCCCGGCCGCCCTCGACCGACATCCCAGGCAGGGACTCGCGTCCCCACCGCGCCACACACCCATCGCCCATACGACCCGTCGCCGAGCATCGGGAGTAACAGCGGTGAGCTCGACTTCGGCGTCCTCGCAGAACTTGGTGGCGGTCGACGACTTGTGATCGGGGCTGGTCCCGGTTGTCGCCTCGAAGTCGACCCAACGCATGCACACCTCAACGCACGTGGCCGCAGCCGCCCGCACACCGCGTGAATTCTGGTGAAGCGGTTCGGCCAGAGGGGCGTCGTAGCCGTGGGGTGGTGACGATCGCCGACCTCAATGAGGTGCAGATCCGGTGGGACCGGCAGCTGGTGCCAGAGGGCAGGTTCGTGCAGGCCGACCGGATCCAGACAGACGTTGTTTACCTGCCGGCGGTTGCTTGAGGAGTCGGGGTCGGTGGACCAACATCGTTCAGTGCGACGGTTCCGCGTTGTGCTATAGCAGTGGTTGCTCGGTATGACAGGTCGCACGGCGGCGGGATCGATGAATGATACCGGCGAAGTCACCGGTCTCCCGTGGTGCGTGACGGTGGCAATAGCTCGGCCTATAACGATCAGTCCGCCGGAAGGAAACGGCGCGGCGATGAGTTCCGCCGGCGATCGTCTGGTTCCTCATCCAGACAAGGAGTTCGGTCAATGAGCAAGGTCATTGCGGGCATCACGATGTTGGTCGACGGAGACATCACCGGTCCGGATGACGGTCCGGCTGCGGCCTCGGAATCGGCGGCGAGCGGTTGCACTACTGGGTATTCGGCGGACCCTGGAGCTACGAATTACCGGGGAGGGGTCAATCAGCCGGACAAGACAAGGAGTGGCTCGATGCCGCGATGGCCGGGACCGGCATAGTGATCGGCGGACGGTGCACGTACGAGGCGGGCGGACACTGGGGCGACAGCAACCCGTGGGGTGTCCCGTTCTTCGTGGTCACGCACCACCCGGTGGAGAAGCCATCGGGCGATGACTTCACGTTCGTCGGCAGCATCGCCAAGGCGATCGTGCGGGCAGAGGACGTGGCAGGCGGGAAGGACGTGCACGTCATGGCGGCGCCGACATCATCCGCCAGACCCTCGCCGGCGGCCACGTCGACGAGCTCACGAATATCCTCGCCCCGGTATTGCTGGGCAGCGGGAAACGCCCCTTCGAAGGGCTCACACACTCGCTCGACCTCGTACATCTCGGTGTCCGGCAATCGCCGTACGCCACGTTCATCGACTATCGCATCAAGCAATGAAATGAATAGGGTGCGGCTCCGCTGGAGTGACGACTCCTCGGTCCTGAGCCCGGCTGCCTGAGGCTCGGCCGGCCTGGGGATCCACCACTTGGCCCCTGTAGGTGGGTTGTCTGTCTGTAGCGAATATTCGCTACAGAGAGGAGATACGATGCCTTGCATCGCACCCCGAGCCCGACCATTGGTGCTTCATGGAAGCCTGACGACGTTCCGCCGCCGGTGCGGAAAGGCGTCCTGCCACTGCGCCAGCGGCGACGCCCATGAAAGCCCGGCTCTCATCTATACCGAGGCGGGCAGTACCAAGACGCTGACGCTTCGGGCCGAAGAGGTGGCCGAGGTCACCGCCGCCCTGGCCCGCTACGAGGCCGCGAGAGTTGAGTTGGAGGCCGCGGCCATGGCGGGCATCGCCGCCTTGCGGGCCCGCCGGCCGGCCAGGGGCGCCAGGGGCGGGCGTCGATGAGCTCGTTCGCGGCGCAAGCCGCCACCTTCGAGGCATCGCGGGAGTCGTTCGAAGAAACGCTCGGTTGGCTGAAGGGGCCCGACGCCACGGTACTGACCCATGCTGAGCTGGAAGACCAGCTCGACTGCCGTGGCCGGGAGCTGCTGCGGCTGATGCTGCAGGACCACCTGAGCCTGCGTGCCGCCACCGAGAGCCGCCTCGAAGCGGTGGTCGACGCCGACGCTGTGACCCACGGCGCCGTCGAGTCCGGCCATCGGCGGCCCTTGGCGACCATCTTCGGCGAGGTCGACGTCGAGCGTCTCGCCTACCGCCACCGTGGCCACCCCAACCTTTATCCCGCCGACGCGGTGCTCAACCTGCCCGCCGAGCGCCACTCGCACACGCTGCGCCGCCTCGCGGCTGTCGAATCGTCAAGAGGGTCGTTCGAGGAGGCCAGCGAAGCCGTCGAACGTGCCACCGGCCAGCATGTGGCCAAACGCCAGGTCGAGGCTCTTGCCAGCCGGGCGGCCACTGACGTCGAGGAGTTCTACCGAAGCCGGACCCACGGCGAGGCTGCTGACAGTGACGTGTTGGTCATCTCCGCAGATGGCAAGGGCATCGTCATGCGGCCCGATGGCCTGCGCCCAGCTACCGCACGGGCAGCCGCGGCGACCACCAAGCTCGACTGCCGCTTGTCCAAGGGAGAGAAACGCAACCGAAAACGCCTTGCCGAGGTTGGGGCCGTGTACGACCTCACCCCCGTGGTCCGCACCCCCGCCGACATCCTGGCCTCCAACAGCGGCGGAGCCGCGACACCGGCGCCCAAGGCCAAAGCCAAATGGGTGACCGCGAGCGTCGTTGATGACGCCGCCGTGGTGATCAGAAAGGTCTTCGACGAGGCAGAGCGGCGCGACCCACGCCACAGGCGTCGATGGGTGGGCCTCGTGGACGGGAACAACCACCAGATTGACCGCATCCAAACAGAAGCCAAGGCTCGGGGGGTCGACATCACCATCGTGGTCGACCTGATTCACGTGCTGGAATATTTGTGGGGGGCCGTGTGGGCCTTCTTTGAAGAGGGCGATACCGCTGCCGAGGCCTGGGTGCGCGACAGGACTCTGGCGGTATTGGAAGGAAACGCCCGCGTCGTTGCCGCGGGCATCAGACGCCGGGCCACGGCAGCAGGGCTCAGCAAACAGAAACGCATCAAAGCCGACGCGTGCGCCAAGTACCTGACCAACAAGGCCGAGTACCTGGACTACCCGACCGCCCTGGCCGCCGGCTGGCCCATCGCCAGCGGCGTAATCGAGGGAACGTGTCGCTATGTCGTGGCTGATCGGATGGATATAACTGGCGCCCGCTGGAGCGTGGACGGCGCCGAAGCGGTCCTCAAGCTCCGGGCCGTGCGCGCCAACAACGACTTTAGCGAGTATTGGGAATTCCACCTGACCAAGGAACGACAACGAATTCACGAAACTCGCTACGCCACAGGGACCATACCGATGGCCGCCTGACGTCCCTCCAGGAGAGCCGCACCCAAATGAAT
>JALYXV010000237.1 GCA_030947025.1 Actinomycetota bacterium
GCGAGGTGCGGTCCCGGATGCCTGTTGGGACCCCGAACTCGCTCGCTCCATCCGCCGCGCCGGCGTTGAAGTTGAAGAGGAGTTCGTAATCGACCTGCTGCTAAGCGATATCGACCAGGGCGAGCAATTGGGATTCGATCCCCCAACCTTCTGATCCGCAGTTCGACCCAAGGGTTCCATCGACGTCCGCTGGCATCCGCAAAACCCTTGCAGCAGAACGGTTTCTCCAAAATCCCGTCCACCGCCATCCACAGAAAAGCGCGACCGATGGCTACCCCTGTGGCTTACCCCCGTTCACTGAGCACGAGCATCTAACATCGCTCCCGTTGCTCATCGGGACTTTGGCGTCGTCGCCACCTCTCGGAGCGGCTGTACTCCGACGGACTGTTGTCCTCCAGGCGTTCCCTCGTCGTCCGTGAAGGCCGGACCGTGAGAACCTGGACGAACACTCGAAATCCAGTCGACAGGGACGCCTGGCCGTAGACTCGCGCTCCGTGGCTCAGCAACGAATCGACGGACTGATCGTGGAGGCCGTGATAGATCAGGACGGCAACGGAGTCATTCCAGCCGATCAGCTTCCCGCGCGGCTTCCGGCTGGCACCCACCTCCGCGTGCACCTCGACCCGGTCGGAACTCGCGGGGGCTCAGTCGAAGGCCTCCTACCGACCTTCCCGAGGTCAGCTGGGAGCTCTTCGAATCCGCCAGCCGACAGGCCATGCGGGACACGGAAGTCGACCACCGCCCGTCGTGAGGGCGGCGGTCGATACTCACGCCCTACTTTGGTTTCTCAAAGGCTCACCACCGACTGGTAGGTCAGAGGGCGGCAAGTGTGGTCGCTCTCATGGCAGCGAGGTGATAGTAGGCAAGCTCGACGGCTGTCGCGGTGGGACAACAGGGCCCGAGCCCGTGATCACGCGTGCAAAGCAGGATTCGGCGGATTCCGGTGGACGTCGACGACGCATAGGCGCAGGTCAGCGGCCTATTCCTGATATCGGCGGATCAAGGTGATGGCACCGGATCTGCCATGGATGTGCCATGGATGTGCCATGGCTTCGGGAGAGCCCGGCGTGGCAGATGACGGCCGAAAGGGTCACACCGACTATTGGGGCTTGACCCCACCCATCGGTTGGCCGGCCCGGCTGTGTGGATCGTTCGGGTCGCCAATAGCCCGACGCCCAGGCAGTCCAGCATCCGCCGCGAAATCGCCATCACCCGGCCGAGGACAAGTCCCCCTTGGGGCTCATCGTCTAACCAACGTGGCGGACCAGACACTCATCACCGTTGTGACGCTCCACGGCGCTCAACCTCACTTGGGGAGTCGGGTTGACTGCACGCTGTGGACCATCTCAACGCGGAAACGGGAGCCGGAGCCTTCGGCGCACAGCCGCCTCAAGGGTCAGCCCGAAGCAGATGCCCTGCGTGCTCGCCTGCAGCGGTCTTCCGCCGCGAACCCTGACCGGGATGGGGCGTTATCGACCGGTCACCTCGACCGGCGGTAACGCGCCTCAGTACGTGTTGATAGCTGCATATCTGATCAGTCGGTAAGCCCTCGTCAACCGGATCTTGGATCCCACGATACAGTGCCGAGCCCATAAGATCGGCGACGGTCATTTCAAACGGGCGCGGTTGCGGAAGTGAGCAACTGGGTATCAGTTGCGTCGTCGGAGGTTTATGTCGCGCCGCCTCGAAGTTGTGTCGACCTGCGGCATCTCAACTCCCTCGGAGCACCCTCAATCCCCTTTCGTGGGCGGCTGCTGCGCCCACAACGAAGCTTCTATAGTTGTCAAGGGGCAATTTGCTGGTTGTTGCGGACAAGCCAGGGAAGGGCCACTGGCTGATGGAGGGCAGGCTTCTATCAAGTCACGCGCCAGCTGGTGGAACGTGTTGCCCGGGAGCGGCCGACAGATCGTTAGCAGGCCAGCAGGTTCGCGGCAGGCACTTAGAGAGTCAGGCCGCCCCCGGTGAACGTTGCGTTAGTCAGCGGCCGCGACGGCCAGGAGCGGGTAGACCTCGCGGGCGACGTAACGCTTGAGGCATCGGATTATCTCGGACTTTGATTTGCCCTCGAGGGTGCGTCGATCCACGTAGGCGCGGGTACGGGGCTCGAAACTCATGCGGCACAGGACGATCCGCCAAAGGGCGTGGTTGGCTTGGCGGTCACCGGCGGGATTGAGACCCCGGCGGGTGATCTTGCCCGAGCTGGCGGGGATGGGGGCGGTGCCGCACAGATGGGCCCAGGCGGCCTCGCTGCGCCAACCGTTGCGGGTGGTCGCCGGCTGCGATCAGCAAGATGGCGGCGG
>JALYXV010000245.1 GCA_030947025.1 Actinomycetota bacterium
TCTGTAGGGTGTACACCCCACAGATTCAGCGCACCCCGGGACAGGACGAGGGAGTCTTCGGCGTCCAGGCCGATGTCGTGCAGGTAGGGCAGGACCCCGAGCGTGGGCACACCGATGCGGCGTTCCAGCTGGGCCGGCCCGTCGCCGAGGAGGGCCGGGTCGCCTCGCAGCTTGTTGATGACAAACCCTCGTACCAGCGGCCGGAGGTCGTCCGGGAGGAGGGCCACCGTGCCGAAGAGGGAGGCGAACACACCGCCCCGGTCGATGTCGCCCACCACCAGGGCGGGGAAGCCGGCCGCCTGGGCCACCCGGAGGTTCACGATGTCGTGGTCGAGGAGGTTGATCTCGGTCGGGCTCCCTGCTCCCTCGCAAATGATCACGTCGAAGCGAGAGCGAAGGTCGTCGAGGGCGTCGAGGACGAGGTGCAGCAGTCGGGGCTTGGCCTGGTGATAGCCGGCTGCGTCGAGGTGCGCCCACGGTTCGCCCATGAGGACGACCTGGCTGGTGCGTTCTCCGGTTGGCTTCAGGAGGATGGGGTTCATGGCCACCTCGGGCGTCACCCTCGCGGCCAGCGCCTGCACCCCCTGGGCGCGACCGATCTCGTGACCGGACGGGGTCACGTAGGAGTTGAGGGCCATGTTCTGGGCCTTGAAGGGCGCCACCTTGACCCCACGCCGGGCCAGGACGCGGCACAACCCGGTGACCACCGTCGACTTGCCCGCGTCGCTGCTCGTCCCACAGACCATCAAGCCCGGCATGGTGGCTCCTCCCGGTCGAGACGGCGCAGCGCGTCGGCCAGGCGGTCGAGTCCGTCGTCGCCCGGTACCGCGATGCGCACCGTGCCGGCCAGGCCAAAAGTGGCGCAGTCCCGGACCAGGATGCCGTGGCGGGCCAGGGCGGGACGCAGGGCCGGGGCCTCGACCAGCACCCAATTGGCGTCGGATCGGGCGGGCACCAGGTTGTTGTCCTGGAGGACGGCGACCAGCTGCTCACGCAGGCGGGCCGTTTCCTTGGCCCAGGAGGCCAGGTCGACGGTGGCCAGCAGGTCGGGCAGGGCGGCGCAGGCCAGGCCGTTGACGGCCCACTTGGGCTGCCGCCCGGCGAGGCGGCCGATCATGGCCGCGGAAGCCAGGACGTAGCCGGCCCGAAGGCCGGGGCAGGCCAGCAGCTTGGTGAGCGACCCCAGCACGACCGCCCCGGCGTGGCGGTCTCCCCGGGTCCAGGTCCCGGTAGCCAGCGGCCAGAACGCCTCGTCCCACACGTCCGCGGCCTGGGTGGCGGGGGCCAGCAAGCCGGTCGGGTTGTGGGGGTTGGAGCGCCACCACGGACCGTCCCGGTCCAGGCCGGGCAAATGACGGCGGTAGAGCGAGAAGTCGGGTTCCTCGACCCAACCGGGCCCCAGTTCGGCCGCCACCAGGGCGATGGCCTCGGCCCCCCCGTTGGTCAGGAGAAGGGACCCGGCGGGCACGTCCATGGCCCGGGCCAAGGCGTCGGTGGCCGCATCGGCGTCAGGGTAACGGGCGACGGCATCGAGGTGGGCCCGGACGATCGGGGTGGGGTCGGGGGCGACGGGATTCAAGCTGGCGGAGAGGTCCAGCACCTGATGGGCCGCGATGCCGAGGGCCGCGGCCAAGCGGGCGCCGTCGCCCCCGTGACTGCCGGCGGGGATCATTTTGTGAGGTCTCCGCGGTGGCGCCCCGTGACCAGGCCGGCCGCAGCCAGCGCCGCCGCCAGTACCAGGGCGACATCGCGGGACAGCTCGATGGCCGGGGCAATGTCCGCGGGCTCGGGGGGCCGGCCGCTGCCCAGGGTGGGCCGGAGCTCGACCCGGGCCGGGTTGCCGTATCGGTTGGTCCCGCCTAGGCGCAGGCCGAGGGCGGCCGCGAAGGCCGACTCGGCCACGCCGCTGTTCGGAGATGGATGGGCCCGGGCATCCCGACGCACTGTGCGCCACACTTCACCCGCGGTCGCGGGCCGGGCGGCCGCGACCAGGGCCGCGGTCGTCCGAGCGGGCAGCCAACCGGCCACATCGTCGAGCCGGGCACTGGCCCAGCCGTAGCGCTGATAGCGGGGCGAGCGGTGGCCAACCATGGCGTCGAGGGTGTTGATGGCCCGGTAGCCGAGGGCGCCGGGCGCCCCCGCCACGGCCCCCCAGACGGCGGGGGCGACCACCGCGTCGACGGTGTTCTCGGCCACCGATTCCACCACCGCCCGGGCAATCTCCTTCTCGTCCAGGCCGGTCGTATCGCGTCCCACCAGGCCGGGCAGGAGCCGGCGGGCCTCTTCGAGGTCGCCGGCCATCAGGGCGGTCGATACCATCGCCGCCGTTTCAGCCAGGGCTCGCCCGGCCACGGCCAGATAGGTGGCCACGGCGGTCGATCCGACCGCGACTCCGGTCGTCAATCCGGCCGCCACGCCGATGCCGGCGTGCAGCGCGCCGCACGCCCTCCGATCGGCGTAACAGCCGCGCTCGACGGCTCGCATACCGCGGCCGAACAGCGCCACGGGATGGGGCGACAGGGGCGGCTCGCCCAGCGCCCGGTCGGCCATCAACCCTACCGCCGCCGGCCAGGCCTGGCCCCGCGTTCTCACCGCGTCACCATCTGCGGCGTCACCATCTGCGGCGTCACCACCGGGCCGTCGCCACGATCAGGCCGACCGTCTCGGCCACCACGCCGGCCGCTCCCAGTATGTCGCCGGTAACACCACCCAGCTTGTGGCGAGCCAGCAGGACAACGCCCATTCCCGCGGCCACGCCCGCCAGGACGGCCGCGGGACCGGCGACGATTCTCCATCCCGCCGCCACAGCCAAGCCGCCCACCCCGCCCACCCCGCCCAACACCAGCGCCCGCCCGCCCGCGGGGCCGAGAAAGGCGGTGGCCAGACCGCCCTCGCCCCGGGCGTAGGGGACAACTCGCATGGCCGCAGCCATCAGGGTCCGAGAGGCGCACCACAGGCCCGCCACCAGCAGCGGGGCGGGGCGCATGGTTGCGATGGCAGCCCACCGAGCCAGCAGCACCACCACCCCGACCGCCACCGCGAAGGCCCCGACCTCGGGTCCGGACATCACCGCCAGCCGTCGTTGTCTCGGAAGGTGCGCCAGCAGGCCGTCCGCGCTGTCGAGCAGACCGTCGAAATGCAGCATGCCGGTGAGCCCAAGATCGACGGCGATGACCAGCACCGCCACCACCGGCGCGGGCCACGCTTGGTCGGCCGCCCACCAGGTTCCGCCCACGATCAGGCCCAGGGCCGCTCCGACGACGGGAAACCAGGCCACCGCCGAGGGTGCCGGCTCGGCTGACCCCCCGAACGCCGTGAGGAAGGCCACGGCCCGGCGCAAGCCGGTCCGGGGTCGGGGAATGCCCGAGTCGAGTGCCGACGGTCCTTCCTGCGTCACGAGCGCAGGCTCGAATGGTGCGGTCTCGGATCTTCGAGTCGCAGGGTCCGGCCCGCCACGACCAGCAGCACTTCGTCGGCGACAGCGGCAACCGCTTGGTTCAGCTGACCCAAGGCATCCCGAAACCGGCGGCCGGCGTCGCCGGACGGATGGACCCCGAGCCCGACCTCTTCGGAAACGATCACCGTGTCGCCGCCCCGTCCGGCCAGAGCGCGGCACAGCCCGGCGCGGTCGATGTCGAAGTCAGGGAACTGGGCCACCCATGTCCCCAGGGCGTCGATGAGAACCGTTCCCTCCGCCGCGGCGACGGCGGCGGCCAGCTCCTCGCCCGTCTCGATGGTGCGCCAGCTGCCTGGCCTCCGGGCTTGATGGGCCGCCACCCGTGCCGCCATCTCGGCATCGCCTGCCACCGATGTCACGGGCGCGGTGGCCAGGTAACTGACGGGTTCGGGCAGGCGGGCGGCCAGCCCCTCGGCGATCCCCGACTTACCGCTGCGGGCCCCGCCCAGGACCAGCGTGATCATGCCTTTACGCCTTCCCGCCGTCCATGACGGCGCGGTGAACGGCGCGGGCCAAACGGGCCCCCCACGGTGAGCGTGGCCCGGCGAAGGCGTGGGCCCGGCCATCGTCGGGGCACAGGATGCACACGGCGTCGGTCGCGGTCCCCGTCGCCTGGTAACCCAGGTCCCACATGGCCTGGGCCTTGGCTTCGCTCGCGGTCGCCACCGCGTTGACGAGGGCCGCGTCGGCCAGCCGTTCGGGCACCACCGCCACCAGGTTGATGGTGCCGACCAGGCCGATCGGGCCCGCCTCGTCGGGCGCCGCGGCCAGGGTGGGATGGCCCAGGCCGACGGTGGCGCACACCTCTACCCCCCCGTCCGTCGCCTCGACCTGGCACCGGACATCGGCCGCGGTCAGCATTCCCACCCCCCGGCCGGGAAGTCCCAGCGACACGGCCAGGTGCCTGAGGTGGTGATCGGGATCCCGGCGGCCGTGCGACATGGGCACCTGGGCATTGACCACCCAGCGGCGGACGCCCAACCCGCCCCCGTGGGGCGCCGAGGCGATGGCCCGCAGTGGTGTGGGAAACCGCCACACCAGGGTCATCAACTCGCGTCCCGCCTCCCGGCGCGAGCGCAGCTGGCTGGTAATCATCGAAGTGCTCATGACGTCCGCGCGTACCTCCGAGTGGTCCCGGGCAGGCAGGTCTCCTGGCTCCCGGATCCACTCGCCCCCGCCTTCCCGCCCCTTAGGGCCGTGGCTGTTGGAGGTTCGCTCCCCGGTGACAGTTGCGGGACAGCCCCGGATTCCCACCGGGTTCCCTGCGCTGCTCCGACCAGGGTATCCCGCCCGGCTGAGGGGCACGAGCACCGCCGAACCGGCATGGCCGGTAGAGTCCGCGCCCAATGGCTCGCGCCGACTCAATCGTCCTGATCAACACCGGTCACGGCAAGGGCAAGTCCTCGGCCGCGTTCGGCGTCATGGGCCGCGGCTGGGCGCGGGGCTGGACGGTCGGGGTGGTCCAGTTCGTGAAGAGCGGCAAGTGGAAGACGGGCGAGAAGAAGCTGGCCGACCACCTCGGCATCGAGTGGCACACCCTGGGTGACGGGTTCACCTGGGAGTCCACCGACCTGGACGAGACCGCGGCCAAAGGCCGCCACGCCTGGGAGGTGGCGCGCCAGAAGCTGGCATCGGGGGACTTCGACCTGGTCATCCTGGACGAACTGACGTACGCGGTGAAGTATGGGTGGGTCGACGTGGCCGAGGTGGTGGCGGGCGTGAAGGGTCGGGCGGCCAGGACCAATGTGGTCATCACGGGCCGCGACGCGGCACCGGAACTGATCGAGGTGGCCGACACCGTCACCGAGATGCGCAAGATCAAGCACGCCTACGACCAGGGGATCGGCGCCAAGAAGGGAATCGAGTACTGAACGAGCTCGGGCCGCGACTGGTCGTGGCGGGCACGGCATCAGGCGTCGGCAAGACCACGATCGCAACTGGCCTGATGGCGGCGCTGCGCGGGCGAGGGGATCGGGTGGCCGGGGCCAAGGTCGGCCCCGACTTCATCGACCCGGGTTACCACGCCCTGGCCACGGGACGGCCGGGGCGCAATCTCGACCCGTGGATGTGCGGCGAGTCGGTCATTCCCGCCCTGGCGGCCCGGGCCGCCAGGGGCGCCGACGTGTTGATCGTGGAGGGCGTCATGGGCCTGTTCGACGGCGCCGGCTCGACCGGCGTGGCCAGCACGGCGCACGTTGCCACCCTGCTGGAGGCGCCGGTCGTGCTGGTCGTCGACGGCTCGGCCATGAGCTCGTCGGTCGCCGCCCTCGTCCACGGCTTTGCCAGCTTCGACCCGGCCGTCACCATCGCGGGCGTGGTGCTGAACCGGGTGGGCAGCGACCGCCACGAAGCGCTGCTCCGGGCGGCCCTCGGTCCCCTCGGAATACCGGTGCTCGGGGCCCTCCGTCGCGACGACACGTTCAGCTGGCGCGACCGGCACCTGGGATTGATCCCGGTGGTCGAGCGCCCGGGCCAGGTCCGGCGGTCGCTCGACCGGCTGGCCAGCGCCATAGCGGCTCGGATCGACCTGGATGCGGTCCGACGACTAGCCGGTAGCGCCCCCCGGAGGTCCACGCCGGCCCTGCCCGATCCGGAGCCCGGGGGCCACGGCCGGATCGGCGTGGCCGCCGGACCCGCCTTTTCCTTCGGCTATGCCGACAATCTCGAATTGCTCGCGGCCGCGGGCGCCGAGCTCGTACCCTTCGATCCGCTCCGGGAACCGGCCCTGCCCGCGGGCATCGGCGGCCTCGTCGCCGGGGGCGGTTTTCCCGAGGTCTTCGCGGCCGCCCTGGCCGACAACCAGCCACTGCTGGCCGACACCCGGGCGCGGGTGGAAAAGGGACTGGTGACCTGGGCCGAATGTGGGGGGCTGCTGTGGCTGGGGCAGGAGCTGGACGGGCACCGGCTGTGCGGAGTGATCACCGCCCGGGGCCACATGACCGATCGCGTGACCCTCGGCTACCGCACCGCGACGTTCCGTACCGCCAACCCCCTCGGCCCCGCCGGTTCGGTGGTGCGGGGCCACGAGTTCCACTACTCGCGCGTCGAGCCGGCCGGCGATGCCCTCTCGCTCATGGGGACGGCGGGCACCGCGCTGGGCGGCTGGGCGTCACCGAGCCTGCTGGCTTCCTACCTGCATGTTCATCTGGCCGGCGCACCGCACCTGGCGACCGAGCTGGTCAGGAAGGCTGCCGCCGTGTCCTTCGCGTAAGGCTGTCAACCGAATCCCACTGTCGGGCGTCTGTCGGGGTGATGATGGCTACCTTGCCGATACCGACAACCACCGTGCCCCTGTCCGCCGACTGGGGCCGGGGCGAGCTTCGGGACCTCTACCAGGCGCACCGGTGGTCGTTGGTCCGGTTGGCGTCGCTCCTCCTGCACGACACCGTCGATGCCGAGGAGGTGGTCCAGGACGCCTTTGTCCAGACCTACCTGGCCTGGAACCGGCTTCGAGACCCGGACAAGCGACTTTCCTACATCCGCAGCGCCGTCCTGAACGGCGCCCGATCCCGGCTTCGTCATCGCAAAGTGGTGGGGCGGTTGGACCCGGGCCAGGCCCGAGTTGGGCCCTCGCCCGAGGCGGCTATGGAAGCCGGTGACGACCGGCGACGAGTCATGGCGGCCCTTCGCTCCCTGCCCGATCGCCAGCGGGAGTGCCTGGTGCTGCGCTACTACCTCGACCTCTCCGAAGCCGACATCGCCATGACCCTGGGCATCTCGGCCGGATCGGTAAAGACCCATTCCCATCGCGGCCTGGCCGCGCTGGCAGCACGATTGGAGGCACGGTGACCGTCGAAGACCAGCTGCGTCAGGCCATGGCCGACCAGGCGGCCGCCATCGCCGAACCGGTGGACCGCTGGCACGACATAGAGGCACGCTCGGCGGCCACTCGCCGGTCCGAGGCCCTCCGCCGGCGGCGGAGAGCGGGCGGGCGGAGGGCGGGCGGGCTGGCCGTACTCGGCGTGGCCGTCGGCACTGCCGCGGCCCTGATCGCCCTGCCCGCCCTTACCCGTGAGCCCGTTCGCCGGGTGGTGGTGACGCCGGGCAACCGGCCTACGACCGTGGTCACGCCGGTACCGGCTGCGCCGACCGCGGTCGGCCCCTCGGCGACGTCGACAACCCGGCTGTCACCCGCCCCGCCGTTGTCGCCCACGACACCGACGACGTTCCCGGCGGCGGGGTTCAACTACCAGCCCCTGTACCCGTTCCGGAATCTGCAGGAAGCCAGCGCCTGGCAGGACGCATACCGGGCGACCGGCATCCAGCCGTGGCATATCGATCCAGGGCAGACCGCGCTCAGCTTTGCCGGCTTCCTCGGCTACACCGATGTGACCACCGCCTTCGGAGTGTGGAACGACGCGACCGGTGCCCATGTCACCGTCGGCTTCTCGAACCCGAACGGAAACCCGGTGAACTCTGCAGTGGTACACCTGCGACGGTTCGGCGCGGCCAAGGATGCCCCCTGGGAAGTGGTCGGCACCGACGACACGCCCAACTTCAGCCTGACCAGCCCCCGTTACGGTGCCACGGTCTCGTCGCCGCTCCTGGCCGGCGGCGCCATCATGGGTGTGGACGAGAGCATCCGGGTGCAGGTGCTGCAGGTCTCATCGGCCGCCCCGCTCGGCGTCTCCTGCTGCCAACCGGCCGGCAACTCCGGGGCACCCTGGGCGACGACCGTCGCGTTCCGCGGCGCGTCCGACAAGGTCCTGGTCGTCGCCGCATCCACCGGGGGCCACCTCGCCGCGGTGGAACGCTTCACCATCACCGGCGTGCGAACCAGCGCGGGCACCACCCCCGGCCTCTGACGCCCGGGCGGAAAGGCGTCCGAGTGGGCCGGTCGGTACATTTGGCACGCCGTGTTCGCCGCCCCTGACCTGTCACCCTTGGCCCGCAACCTGGCGGCGTCGGTGATTCACCGGGCGTGGGACTGGATTGCGACGGTCGGCTGCATCGGACCGGACGACTCCCGGGGCCGGCGGTTTCGTTCCATGGGAGCCGCCAGCTGCATCTGTTTTCCCCCTGGGTCGATGTTCGGGGAGGGCGGTATCGAGATCGGCGCCCGCACCCTGGTCGGGCCCTACGTCAGCATGTCCGCGGGCATGCCGGGCGGGGCGCCCCCGTCCAGCCAGGACGACCCGCCCGTCATCGTCATCGGCGACCGGTGCAGCATCGGCCGGGGAACCTCGATCGCCGGAATGAGTCACATCGAGATCGGCGACGACGTCGCAATCGGTCCCAATGTGTACATCACCGACCACAACCACAATTACCGCGACGTCGCCATTCCCATCGCCAGGCAATGGCCCACCACGGACTCAGTCCGCATCGGCTCGGGCAGTTGGCTCGGGACCGGCGTGATCGTCTTACCCGGCAGCGACATCGGTCGCCACGTCGCGGTGGCGGCCGGATCCGTGGTCCGAGGGGCGGTTCCCGATCGGTCCGTTGTGGCCGGAGCGCCGGCGCGAGTCGTGCGCCGCTACTCGGCCGGAGACGGATGGGTCTCACCGCTACCAACGACACTGCCCACCAACGACAAAACAACCAATGACAAACACGGAGGCCGCTATGACCGACCAGACTGAGGGTGCCGGACCTGACGGCGGCTTGCTCGACGACCGGGTTCGCTTGGCCCTGACATCCGGCCATCTGGCCCACCTCGTCACCCTGGGCCCCGGCGGTGACCCTCAGGTGACGCTGGTGTGGGTCGGTATAGAAAACGGGGAGATCGTGGCCGCCCACCTCGGGGTCCACCAGAAGGTCAAGAACATCCGCCGCGACCCCCGCGTCGTCCTCTCGCTCGAAACGGGATCGCGCAACCAACAGGGACTGGACGAGTACCTGGTCGTGTATGGGCGGGCCCGGATCACCGAAGGCGGGGCCCCCGAACTGCTCCAGCGGCTGGCGTGGGTGTACATCGGGCCCGATGTCAAGTTCCCGCCCATGGACAACCCGCCCCCCGGCTATGTGACCCGGATCACCCCGGAGCGCGTCGCCGGCGTGGGCCCATGGAGCGGCTGACCGTCAATCCCAGGTGGTGGCCTGGTCGTCGAACAACCCACCGGTCTGAATCCGCACGACGCAGAACAGCAGGCCGGCCGGGTCGCGCATCACCCACCAGGTACGGATTTGCTCCACCCGCTCGGCGCCCAGCGCCTCGAGCCGGCGGACCTCCGCTTCGATGTCGTCGGTCTCGATGTCCAGGTGGACCCGGGGGGCGGCACCAACCCGCTGCACCATGAACTTGAAGCCGGGAACGGGCTCACCGAAGTCGCGGTACTCGGGATCGTCGTCGTCCTCGTCGGGCGTTCGCCCCAACGCCCCCGACCAGAATCCGACCTCCCGGTCGAACGACTCGGCAGGAACGTCGACCAAGGCGGCGGTGAGCTTGCTCCGGTGCACGACCCATCTTGGCGCACCGGCGGGGCCAAACGGTGGCCACGGCGCGGGGTGACTAGCATCGACCCGCTACCCGAACGGGCGACCCGGTGAGAGTCCGGGGCGCACGACTACCCGCCCTCTGTGACGGGCTGGCTCCCCGTGAGCCGGCCCTCAGCCAGAACCCGACCGGGGACGCCCAACCCGAGGCCAACCACCGGTATGAACG